>LVBO01000589.1 GCA_001604435.1 Synergistales bacterium Syner_01 | reverse complement strand
AAAAAATCCGGGAGGAATCAATTCCGTCACGCTCCGCTTCGATTCCTCGGGCGAGTCCGTAGCGGCTTCTCTCAAGGGGCGCGCTCTTATGGTTGCGGAGGGTCTCCTTTTCGAAAATGAAAATAACGGAATGTTGTAATGAAAAAGGTTTATTGCGATTCGGATGGGGGATTGCAGAGAACGCGTCGTCGATGACGCGAAGAAAGGGAGGTAGAGAACGATGAAGAAGCTGTTCGTTGCGTTGGTGGTTCTTGTAGTTCTCGCGGGACTGGCGGTAGCGTCAATGGATTTTGCCGGCGACCTGGTGGTACGTGAGGCGGGTTCCGCCGTAAAAGAGTATCTCGGGGCCGACCTCTCGGTCGCGGGAATCAAGGGGAACCCTGTCAAGGGCTTCTCGATGAGGGGAGTATCGCTGAAGAAGGACGATCAACCCCTCTTCAGCGCGAAATTCCTCGATGTCTCGCTGAACTTGGCGTCGTTGCTCTCGAAATCGCCCAAGTTGAGCCTCCTCTCCGTCGGAGGTGTCGAGATAGACGCCGACCGGCTTGCGGAACAGGTTGCGCAGCTGAAGTTCGAGGGCGGAGGCGGCGGCGAGATACCGATAGAGACAATTCGTTTCGTCGAGAGCGTTGTCGTCTCCAAGTGGGCCAGGGCCGATATAACCCAACTCGACCTCTCCTTCAAGGGAAAGGAGATTCTTGCCGACGTTGATATGGAGGTCAACAAGGTCCCCGTCAAGGGGAGCGCCGCCGCGCTTCTCGACGGTGACAACGTCGATATCCGGTCGCTGGCGATGAACGTCGGGAAGGGCTCCGTATCGGTTTTCGGAAAGGTAGCCCCCTCCCTTGCGGTGAGCGGCGATCTGAAGGAACTCGATCTGAAAGAACTGATCTCCTTCTGGCCGTTCGTTTCCCCCGGGGGCTTCGACGGCGCGGTATCGCTCTCTTTCCGCGGAGACGGAGAGTGGAATGCCCCGGCATTGGCGGGGGATATGGAGTACGCCGGAAAATCGCTGCTCGGGTATCCTGTGGAGAGCGTCAAGGCGAAATGGACGCTGGGCAGGGACAAGCTGTCCGTCGAAGGGCTGGATGCGCGGGTGCTCGGTATGCCGCTCGGAGGCGGTATGTCTTTGGCGTTCGCTCCCGGGAAAGCGCCGCTTGTCGATCTTTCGCTCTCCGGATCGGGGATAAAGCTCGCCGAACTGAAGAAGGTCTATCCGGACCTTGGAGACGTCTCGGGCGAGGTCGACACATTCACGATCAACCTTGCCGGAACGATGGAGACGCTTTCCGGCGTGATCGAGTTCAGCGCCCCGAAGCTTGGCCTTATGGGGTACTCGGTTTCCGAGTCCCGCGCGCAGGTGAAGCTGACTCCCGAGGCGGCGACCGTGAGCGCGAAGTCTCAGTTCGAAGGCGCGCCCATAACGGCTCAGGGTTCGATCGCCGAGTACATGACCGCGCCGAAGCTCAATCTTACAGTGAACGTCAGAAGCCTGAATCTGACGAAAATCGCGGCGACTTTCCCTCAATTGAAGGATCTGGCCCTTCAGGGGGGTGCGAACGCGGACGTGTGGATCAAGGGGACGGCCGCCGTCCCCGAAATCACGGTCAAGGTGTGGAGCGAGAAGCTCTCGGCGATGAAAGAGGCGATCGAATCGCCGACGGTGATGCTCGCGCTCAAGGGAGAGAAAATCACCATATCGAACGCCGCGGCGAAATGGCGGGGCGCTGCGATCTCGGCCTCGGGAACCGTCGAGGGGAGCGAGAAACTGAATATCACCGCGACGCTCGAAAACATCCAGCCCGGCGCCATCGCACCGTTTTATCCGGACATCGCCCAGTTCAAAATCAAGGGCGCGGTGACCGCAAAGGCTGTGATCACAGGCAAGCCCGCTGCTCCGAAGATCGACCTGACCCTCTCTTCGGGCAGTCTCGGCCTTCTCGACAGCGTCTCGTTCAAGAACCTGAAGGCGACGACGTCGCTGATCGGCGACCCCAAAGCGCTTGAAAAGGCGGATATCGACCTGGACATCTCCGCAGCATCGGCTGCCGCGGAAGGCATAGGTCTTTCGGATCTCGCGCTGAAGCTGAAGAAATCCGGGCAGAAGATCACAATCCTCTCCGCAGGAGCCAAGAGCGGCGCAGGTTCAATCTCCGCCTCCGGCTCGGTGG
>LVBO01000588.1 GCA_001604435.1 Synergistales bacterium Syner_01 | reverse complement strand
GCTCGGAGATGTGTATAAGAGACAATGCTATACCATCTTTCATTGTTTGTAAAGAGTTTCGGTTTTTTGAAGACTGTCGTTCTTCCAAGCGAGAAGATGTGTGAAAAAGGAAAATCGCAGTTCCCGTTGAAATGCGGGCAAGGCAAGAGTTTCTTCATCGAAAAAGGATGGATGAATCCTGCAAGTCTATTATATAATCTCCTATAGCGTGTCTTGTTCCGGGGAAGCAGGATTTTCTCCATGCGGAGATCGCCTGCTAATTTCCAGTAATTTTGAAAAGGGGTAATGATATTGTTGAAGAAAACATGTTCCATCGTTTGTGCAACCCTCTTCCTTGTATGGGGAATCGTTGCGGCGAACGCCTCGGAGATGTCTCTGGAGGGTTTTATTCTCGCTGTTCGGGAGAACAACCCGACGCTCCAGGCATCTCTTAAACGCCTTGAAGCCTCCTATCACACGGTTCGTTCAGCGGTGGCCGTCCAGCGTCCGAGCGCCGGTCTCAGGGGGGCGACGTCGTACAATACGGATGATTCGCAGAGCCGTCAGGGAGTGTATTCTCTTTCCGCGGCAATCTCTCACCGTTTTGATGTAAGCGGCGTGTACTCGGCGCAGGAGAAGCAGCTGCTCCTACAGTACAACATACTCGCCGCCGACCATCTCGCGCTGATCAACAACACGCTTGCGGCAGCCGAAAGCCTGTATTGGCGCTCCTTTATCGCCCGCGAGAACAGCGCGCTTCAAAAGGAAATCCTTGCGCAGAGACGTGAAGATCTTCGTATTACCGAAGAGAAATTCCGTCAGCAGCTTATTCCGAGACTTGACGTTGTAAGGGCCCAGGCGAGGGTCGAAGAGGCGGAGAGTATTGTGGTGCAGGCGGAATCCGCGTACCGGGATACGCTGACGCAGTTGGCGACGCTCTCGGGAGGCATCGCTGTAACTCCCAGGTCCGAGACTTTGCTCGTGCCTTCATTGTCGATACGTGCCGGAGTTGAGAGCGCGCTCACAACACGGAACGACATCCGCTCCGCCGAACTGAGCCTGGAGCGCGCCCGTGTGCTGAAAGCGCTTGCTGCAAAGGGCATGTCCCCCTCGGTCGAGGGGGCTATCGGCTACACTATTCTTACCGACTCTCCCTCTCAGCAGCCCGATCAGAACGAGCTCCTTTTTTCTCTGAATGTCTCTATCCCCGTGTATGACGGTGGGAAGACCAAAGAGGATACGGAGGAGAAGGCACGGAGCATCGAAGCCGCTGAAAGAAGCTTGGAGGCACGGCGCCTCGATGTCAGGGAAGATGTGCTCAAGGCACGCACGCAGTGGGAGAAGGCCGTTGCGCTGGAGGCGAGCAAGCGGAAGCAGGTGGCCCGCTCCGATGAAGAACTGAAGATCACGCAGCTCATGTACATGGAAGGTATGGGAGCTCAGATCGATCTTCTCAACGCCCAGGTGGATAATCAGCGAGTCCGGACTGAACATCTCGATGCGATCAAGGAGATGTACCTTGCGCTCGTCAGCCTGCGGCAAGCGATGAGCGAGTACGAACCGGCTCCTGCGGAATAATCTCTTTTCGCAAGGAAGCCGTGAAACATATGCAACTGTAAGGAGGATTACTATGCAGCAGGAAACTTTTTTCTTCCAGGCGGAGACCAAACAGCTTCTGAATCTTATGATCAACTCCGTGTACTCGAACCGCGATATTTTTCTCCGCGAGCTCATATCGAACGCTTCGGACGCTCTGGACAAACGGCGTCTCGAAATAGCCGCCGCGCCTGACCTTGCAGAGGGGCTTCGAGAACCGTGTATCCGGATAACGAGAGCAGAGAGCGAGGGAAGGAAAACTCTTGCTCTCTTGGATAACGGCATCGGTATGAATCAGGACGAGCTGAAATCTTATATCGGAACAATCGCGAGATCGGGCGCCAAGGAGTACCTTGCGTCGATGGAGCAAAAAGGGGAAGCATTGCAGGCCGAAGCGCTCATCGGTCAGTTCGGGGTCGGTTTTTATTCCGCGTTCATGGTCGCGGACAGAGTGGATGTCGTCACG
>LVBO01000086.1 GCA_001604435.1 Synergistales bacterium Syner_01 | reverse complement strand
CTGGGGAGCCGTCTCGGCATCAACGCCCCTCGTTTCGAGAGCGCGATGGAGCACCTCCTCGCCGAGGGTGAAGGGGACAACAGCGCGCAGGAGCGCTACACGTTCCTCAGCGAACGGAACAGGCAGATGGCGACCGTGCTCGCTCGCATGGACGCGGAAGGCGAGGCCATGGAGCAGGAGGTTGCGCGCACCGTCAAGGAGCTGGAAGAGCTGAACGAGGCGTGGAGCCGCCGGCTGACGGAACACAGGTTCGACCGGAATCTCGCCCCCCGCGACATGGAGGGGATCGTCCCGAGGATTCTCCAGCTGCGCTCGGAGGAGGCCTCTCTCGCGGCGCGGGCTGCCGAGGGGAGGGAGCTGGACGCCGCCGTCGAAGCGATCCGGAAACGCATTCAGGAGCTCGCCGGACGCATTGCGCCCTCCTTCGAGGCCCTCGGCGAGCCGCTGCCGTCCGCCGCCGATCCGGCGTCGATCCGCGCCTTCTCGTCGCTTCTGCGGCGGGCGGCGGACAAAAGGACCGTGATCGCCGCGTGCGCGCGGGACGCCGCGATGCTCCGGCAGAATCTGGACGGCGCACGGGCGGAGATGAGCGAGACGGAACGCAATCTGAACGACCTCTTCGCGTCGGCGCGGACGGACGGCGAGGATGCGTTCCGGGCCCTGGCGGAGGAGTGGCGGAAGCGCGACGCGCTGCTTGCCGGGCGACTTCAGGAACGGAAGGTGCTCTTGGGCCTCTTCGGTTCCGACGAGGCGCTCCGTGGTGCGGAGGAGGAGTACGCGTCCCGTTCCCCGGAGGATATCCGGTCGGAGGCGGAGTCGCTCCGCGAACGCACGGAACGCGCCCGCTCCGAACTCGACGCCATGGTCGACGCCAAGGGGCGTATCGCCTCGGAATTGGAGAGGATGGGGACCGACGAACGGCTGAGCGAACAGCTCTTCGCCAGAAAAGGGATGGAGCGGAAGCTCGACGAGCACCTTGAAGAGTGGCTCTCGAACCTCCTGGCGCACCGCTTTTTGGAAGTCTCCAGGGCCCGGCACGAGCGCGAACGGCAGCCCGAAGTCATCCGCCGGGCGGGCGAGTACCTCGCCCTGATGACCGCCGACCGCTACCATCTGCTCTCCGAGGGGGACGAAAAAGGGTTCTCCGTGGTGCTGGAGGAAAAACAGCAGTCGCGCGAGCGGAAGGAGGAGCTCAAGTGGAGTTCCGGCCTGGGCGACCAGGTCTACCTTTCGATGCGGCTTGCTCTCGCTTCGCTGTGGGGGAAGAACTCGGAACCCCTGCCGCTGATCCTCGACGACCTCCTGGTGCGCTTCGACGAGGGGCGGCAGCGCGGCGCGGCGATGGCGATCTGCGAGGCCGCCCGCGAGAACCAGGTGATGCTCTTCACCTGTCGGAAGGGGACGCTCGACGTCTTCCGCGACGTCCTCGCCGAGACGGGAGAGAGCGGGTCGGATTTCCTCTCCTTCCACCGTATCGAGAATGGCGCGTTTGTTCACGTTGCGTAACGTCTCCGAAGCCCCGGGGGACGCGGCTCCGCTTTCAGTCGGCGCAACGGCGGCGGCCGAAAGAATCAGCACGCTCGACGTGGGAACGGTCTCCTTCCGGGAGCCGCTGAAGGAGCACTGTTCGTGGCGGATCGGCGGTCCGGCGGACATCTTCGTCCAGCCTTCGGAGGACGCGCACATCCTCCGCCTGCTGCGCTTCGTCCGGGAGGAGGGGCTTCCTCTCGTCGTGATCGGCAGGGGGACGAATCTTCTCTTCGCCGACGAAGGGTTCCGCGGCGTTGTGATGAAACTGGGGCGGCGTTTCTCGGACTTCTCCGTCGACGGCTCGACGATCCGGGCCCGCGGAGGCCTCTGGGTTCCGCGGCTGGTAAAAAATCTCGTCGAAGCGGGACTCTCGGGCCTTGAGCATGCGGCCGGGATTCCCGGGTCGTTCGGAGGTCTTGTTACGATGAACGGCGGCAGTCTCCGGCGCAGCGTCGGCGAGCGCGTCGTCGAGGTTCGGGCCGTCTCTTTCGCGGGGGAGACGCGCATCTTTTCGCGCGACGAGTGCGGTTTCTCCTATAGAAGCTCGCTCTTTCAACACGCCGCCGACTCCCCGGAGAACCGGTGGATCGTCCTTGAAGCCCGCCTCTCGCTTCTCCCGGCGGAGCGGAACGACATCCGCAGGGAGGTGCTGGGCATCCTCGAGGAGCGGCGCGGAAAATTTCCGCTCGACAAGCCGAACTGCGGCTCCGTCTTCACGAACGATCCGTCCGTCTACGAACTTGCGGGGCCTCCGGGGAAGATCGTCGAAGCGACGGGATTGAAAGGGTTGCGGGTCGGCGGCGCCGAGGTCTCGCACCGGCATGCCAACTTCATCGTCAACCTCGGCGGCGCCACCGCGTCGGACGTGCTCGCCCTCGTCGCGGAGATCCGCCGCCGCGTCC
>LVBO01000085.1 GCA_001604435.1 Synergistales bacterium Syner_01 | reverse complement strand
CATCGTCGTTTCCGGAGCAGGAAAGAACTTTTCGACGGGAATCGACCTCCGGGAGCTGCTCTCGAAAGAGCGTCACGAAATCCCGGGCTTCTTGAAGCTCATGGATCTGCACAACCACAGACTCGCCTCGTCGACAAAACCCGTCATCGCTTCCGTCCATGGATATGCGCTCGCCAACGGAACGGGGCTCGCCCTTGCCTGCGATTTTATTGTCGCGTCCGAGGACGCGGTCTTCGGAACAACCGCGGTGAACGTCGGGCTTATCTGCATTGAACCCGGGTATCAGCTTGCCCGTTGGATAGGGGAGAAACACGCCCTTCAGTACGTCCTCTCCGGCGAACTCATTCCCGCCTCGAAGGGGCTCGGACTCGGATTCGTCCATACCGTTACGACGAGGGAGACGCTGGAAGAGAAGACGCTTGAGCTGGCAAAAAAACTTGCGTCGAAGAGCGCCCTTTCGCTCCGTGCGGGGAAGGTGGGATTCGCGCGCATGGACGGGCTTCCACTCGACCGTGCCATAGAAGTCGGCGGAGACGTTTTCGCCGCGCTCGTCGCGTCCGAGGACGGAAGGGAAGGGGTCGAAGCCTTCCTCGCCAAGCGCCCTCCTCTCTTCAAAGGTCGCTGACCTCCTTTATGGAGGGACGACTACACGTCGTCCCTCCATAAAGGCATCGTGGAGCAACGGGGGCCTCCGCCGCCTTTCACAAGTTCGTCCGCATCCAGCGGGACGACCTTGATTCCGCCTTTTTCAAGCGCCTTGATTGTCGCGACGTTTCTGTCCCAGATGCATACTCGCCCCGGTTCGAGGTTGAACGTATTTCCGCCCGAACCTGCGCGCTGCTCGGAAAAGGCGACGGCCTCGCTCTCCTCGCCGCCCACCTTGATAATGCGGACTGCGTCCAGCTTGAGAACTTTTTGAATGGCCCCGAACAGAGAATCCTCCCTCTCTATCCGAAGCCGATCCCCTCTTCCTCTCGTGATATGGAGTACAGTGAGCTTTTTTTCTATATAAGGGAAGAAAAGAAACGCGTCATGGTCGATCATGTTCAAGAACATATCGACATGGACCGTCAGACCGATGGAGTCCTCAGGGCCGATACGCTGGTTTTCGAAGAGCAGCGCCAGCACATCGGTGATTTCCCCGCAACGCATGGTTCTTCGGGCGATTTTTTCTATGGAATCCGGATGCGTGCGCTCATTCACTCCGATGACGAAGACGTTTTTGCTGTAACAGTGAACATTTCCTCCCTCGACAGGAGTCGTGTCCTCCGGTTCTTCTCCGTACCACGAGGAAAATTCCGAGTCGCGAAACTCGGGATGATGCCGGAAGATAGCCTTGACGCATGCCGGCTCTTTCATTCTATCGCGGTTGAACATCTTTCCAAAGACAACGCCTTCTCCGAGCACTGCCGCAGGATCACGGGAAAAGAGCACGTTCGTCATCGGGAAAAGGCACCACTCGTTTGATCGGTCAACAAGGTCGCGCAGTGCGATCTCCCCCGAAGAGCGATGCAGTTCCTCCTTCGTCATGCCGAAAAAGAGCTGCTCCACAAGCGCGCTTGGAGAAAGCCCGAGCAGATACTCTCGGAGAATATCCAGCGTCCGTTCCGTGAGAAAGACCCTTTCCGTCTCTAAAACAGCAGCAACGAGTTCGTTCTTCACGGAGGGTAACGCAAGCACGTCGCGCAACAGGTCTTCGAAGAGGAAAACTCCGGCGCCGAATCCCTCCACTGCCGCCACCCATTTCTTGTGCTCTTCCGCGGCTTTCGTTGCGCTCGGGACGGAATCCCAAGCGAGGGCGCCGACATTCAACGGCGTGCATCGTTCTATCCCCTTGCCGGGGGGCTGCATGATGACGGCGCGAAGCCGTCCGATTTCGGAAGTAACGCTGACCTTCACTCTATCTCCCTCCCGCGGGTGGATACAAAGTCAGAGATAAGAACATGCGTTCGTTCGTATTTCCCAGAATCAGATGCTTGGAAAACATGAAGCCCTACAGACTCTTCTGCTATACCTCCGTCTTGTTTCCTCCCTTGAGGAGACGCCCGGCCGCAACGTCGAGCAGGACATGAACACCTTGAAGGAGCAGCTCGTCCGGAGTGTACTCCGCAGGATTATGGCTGATGCCGCCTCTGCTGGGCACGAAGATCATCGCCGCTTTCGCCACCCTTGCAAGCATCTGGGCGTCGTGTCCGGCGCCCGAGGTTATGCGCATTGAAGAATAACCCCGCTTTTTTGCGGCGTCCTCGATTATTGACGCAAGCTCCTCGTCGAAACGTACCGGTTCAAAACGCGCAAGACTCTTCACGGAGAGTTCCACCCCCTCCTTCGTCCGGAGTTCCTCCAGAAAACGAAGAAGTTGTTTCTCCGCATCCGCCAAGCGGGCGCTTTCCGGATCGCGGATATCCACAGTAAGAACAGCATTCGACGGAATCACATTGATAAGGTCGGGGGAAAAACGCAGTGAGCCGACGGTCGTTCGCGTTCCTTCGGAAGAAAGCGCAAGCTCCCTGAGGAAGACGACGATTCGAGCGGCGGCAACCCCCGCATCCCGGCGCATCGAGACCGGGGTTGTCCCGGCATGGTTCGCCGTTCCCGAGATCTCTATCCGCTTCCAGGAAATACCCTGCAGATTCTCAACAACCCCTATTTCCATTTGTTTGCTGTCGAGTACCGGCCCCTGCTCCACATGTAGTTCGAGGTAATCCGCAGGGACAAGCGACGACGGTTCTGTTTCCCCCTTATATCCAATCCGGCGCAGTTCTTCACCGAGAAACGCGCCGTCGATACCTCTCGTTGCAAGAACATCGTCGATCGGTATGCCGCCTGTGAAGAAGAGCGACCCCATCATATCCGGCTGAAAACGTACTCCCTCTTCGTTGGTGAACGCCGCGACGATGAGCGGACGGAGGGGGCGCACCCCGGCATTTCTGAACGCCCTGGCGACCGCCAGCCCCGAAAGCGCACCGTACACTCCGTCGAACGGTCCCGCGTTGATCACGGTGTCGATGTGCGATCCGATCATCAACGCATCCGCGCAGGATTCGCCTTCTCCGTAGAGGATCCCGAAGATATTTCCTATGGGGTCGATTTTTACATCAAGCTCAAGTTCCTTCATCCATTGCACCAACTGATCGCGCGCGCACTTGTCCTGATCCGAAAGCGCCAGGCGGGTTCTACCGCCGTCCCGTTCCCTTCCAATCTCTCCAAGTCGCTCGATCTGTCGCAGCAGCGTCGCTCCGTCGATTTCAAGCCGCCGTACGTTATCGGCTGTATCCCTGTCCATGGTATTTCCTCCTTGTTCCCCCGATCAAGAGGACCATTCATCGGAGTTGCAATGTGTTTCATAGTATACACTAAAAACTCTTGGGGAACTCGATCATTTCTCGCAGCGAAAGCACAATGCTCCAAGAGTACAATAAAGGCCTTCGCTCTTCAGAAAAAACGGGAAGGGCGAAGGCCTTTATGAAAAAGCGTTATTATCGCCGAACCATCAACGGGAGGAGAGGAATCAAGAGCCACAACGAGAATGGCGACGACGCCAAGGCCGAACAGCCTTCTCCAAAGTCCAGCCAACCGTCCCGCACGCTCACAAGGCACTCCGCGACGAAGCCGCCGTCTTCGGTGATTGCGCTGATAATCGCCTTCCCTTTCCGTACGCCGATAACAATTCCGGTCTGCGAGACAGACGCTATTTCCCAATTCGACGTAACCCATCGAACCCGTTTATTCGTCGCATTCGCAGGGTATACGTACGCGACAAGATGCCGCGTTCCGTCGACATTGACATCCGTTCTTGCGTGGTTCAGGGATATACCGTTCACCCTGATCTCGCTGTCAACTACCTCGACGGCACACTCGGCGACAAAACCTCCGTCGTCCGAACGAACGCTCACCACGGTACGCCCCTGAGACAGCCCGTTCACGATTCCTTGTGAAGAGACCGATGCGACAGAAGAATTCGAGGTTCTCCATGTTACATTCCTGTTCGTTGCCGTTTCAGGTACAACGGTAGCCGTCAATGCATAGGTATTGCCTTTTTGAACAACGAGAGACTCCGGTGATATTCGAACGGCAGCAACTCTGTAAGGATTGGAATTCGGCGCCACGGTCACCTGACATGAAGCGCTATGAAGTATCTCCGAACCGTAGGGGGAGAAGTGCGCAGTAATCACTGCCGTACCTGTTTTCCAGCCTCTTATCGTGACCGACATCCCATCGGAAGCGGGCACGAAATCCGCAATGGAAGTTTCGCTTGAATTCCACCACACATCTCCCGAGGCGCTCGGCAAGGCATGCACAACCACGGATTTTCCCACTTCTACTCGTGCTGTTTCCCTGTCAAGCCGAAGGTCGCTCTTCGTTTCCGCGTTCGAAAAACCTGAAAGAACGAACAGCTGCAAAAGGATCGCCAGGAAACATTTCATTCGCATCGCAGCACCTCCGTTTTTTTAAATACATCATGAAAAGAGTATCACGTTCCTCCGCCTCTTGTTGCGAAAAGAATTTCGCGCTTTTACAGGCGGCATAGAAAAATTTATAAAAAAACCGCCGCTGCCAAATTCTTGCTGAGCAACGGCGGTGTATTAC
>LVBO01000587.1 GCA_001604435.1 Synergistales bacterium Syner_01 | reverse complement strand
AAGTCCGAGTACAACATGGGCATCCTCACCTCGGACGAGTACCTCTTCCAGAAGGAGAACCTCTGGTCGGAGACGTCGCGCGCCATAGCGGACAGCATCGTCGACCACATGGACCGGACGAACCCCATCCGCATGATGAGCGACTCGGGAGCGCGGGGAAGCCGCAGCCAGATGGGACAGATGGCAGGAATCCGCGGCCTGATGTCCGACCCGTCGGGGCGCATCATCGACTACCCGATCACGGCGAACTTCCGCGAGGGGATGAACATGCTCGAGTACTTCATCTCGACGCACGGCGCCCGGAAGGGACTTGCCGACACCGCCCTCAGAACCGCCAAGTCGGGGTACCTCACCCGGCGCCTGGTGGACGTGGCGCAGGACCTGATCATCACGCAGCACGACTGCGGCACGAACCAGGGAGTGCTCATCCGGCCCCTGACCCAGGACGGCAAGGTGATGATCCCGCTCTCCGAGCGCATTTACGGCAGAACGTCGCTGCACGATATCGAGCATCCGGAGACCGGAGAGATGATCGTCGCGTCCGGCGAGTGCATCACGGACGAGAAGGCACGGATCATAGAGAAATCCGGCATTGAAGAGGTCTGGGTACGCAGCCCGCTGAGCTGCGCGCTGCGGCACGGCATCTGCCAGGTCTGCTACGGCATGGACCTCGCCACCAGAAAAGAAGTGCCGATGGGAGAGGCGGTCGGCGTCGTCGCCGCCCAGTCCATCGGCGAACCGGGAACGCAGCTCACGATGCGCACCTTCCACACGGGCGGCGTCCGGCTTACCGGAGAGGACATCACCCAGGGTCTTCCCCGCATCGAACAGCTCTTCGAGGTCCGGCGTCCGAAGAAGGTCGCCTTCCTCGCGGGCGTGGACGGGCGCGTGACCGAAGTCCGCGTCATGGAGGGGAAGCGGAAGGTCATCATCACCGCCGAGAACCCGACGGGGGACGGCGAGGAGAAGATCACCTACAATATTCCCATCAACCAGAATCTCCTGGTGAACGAAGGAGACAGCGTGCTCAAGAGCGACAAGCTCACGGAGGGCAACTTCGACCCGCAGCAGCTCCTCGAGGTCGAAGGAATCGAGGCGGTGCAGCGCGCGCTCGTGGACGAGATCCAGGAGGTCTACCGCTCGCAGGGCGTCTCGATCAGCAACAAGCACATCGAGGTCATCCTGCGGAAGGTGGCCCCGGTGAACCGCGTCAAGATCAACGAGGAGGGGGACACCTCCTTCGTCGCCGGGGATCTTGTCTGGACGGACGACATCGACGCCGAGACGGCGGAGATCGCCCGCGAGAACGAGCGGAACATCGACGAGGCGGTGCGCATCTTCTCGGGGATTACCTTGAAGGATGTAAGCTCGCAGAAGATGAACGAAGCGGTGTTGCAGCATCTCGGCAAGCCTCTCGACGAAGAGGCCGTCCGGACGATACTCCGCCCCGGAATGCTGATCTCCTCGGCCGTCCTGACGGATACGGAAGGGCAGCAGTTCAACCTCGTGGTCGGCGAAGCGGCCTTCAGGAAGCAGCTGGAGGGTCTCGAACTCATCGAAGCCTTCCAGTCCGCGGACGGCAGAAGGATAGAGCCCGGAACGCGCCTGACGCTCGGTCAGCTCGCCATCGTCACCTCCAACGATCCTGCGCCTCTGCTGGTGCGGGACGAGGCGCTGCTTGAAAAGCTGGTGGACACCGCATACATCGCCGAGGACATCGTCGCGGAGGGCGAACCTGTCGCGAAGGCCGACAGGGTCTTTACGCTGGAGGATGCCGCCGTCTGCAGGGAGCGCGGTGTGAAAAACGTGCTCGTCTGGCACTCCGTGGAACGCATCAATCTGTTCGATATACTGGAGGAAAGCCTGAAGGAGAAGTGGGGCAAGTCCCTCTCGCGCGCGATCGACAGCGAAGGGAACGCCATTCCCGATCTCCCGCAGCTTGTGGACGACCGGGTGATCAAGGGAATCCTCGAAGGGCGTATCGGCGCGGTCGAAATAGAGGGAGTCGTTTTCTCGAGGGATCACTTCCTGCGGGAGCTTCTCTCCGCCAGGGTTTATGGAAAAATTCTCCTCGACCCTGTCGTCGACGCGCGCGGTAATGTGCTCGCCGAGGCCGGGCAGGAGGTCAACCAGACGATCATAGAAAAGCTCTCCGGCAACGCCGGTCCGATGGACGCCGCCGGAAACGGCATAAGGGAGCTCGTCGTCCGTCCGATGGGAGGGCACAGGAAAGAGGAGAAGAAGATCATCCAGCGGGTGACCTTCGT
>LVBO01000586.1 GCA_001604435.1 Synergistales bacterium Syner_01 | reverse complement strand
GAGTCATCCGGGACGATGTGGGCGACGCGCTCGCGCAGAAAGCCGGCATCAAGCAGATCGAAAGAGTGCCTTCCAACGACCAGAATATCAAGAAGCTCAACGAAGGCCGCATCGACATCTGGGTCTTCGGGGAAAGCAGCGCGAAGCTTCAGGTCAAGGAGATGGGGCTGAACCCGGACGACTACGAAAGCGTGTGGCGCATGAGCGAGAGCGGCCTGTACTTCGCTTTCCACAAAGACGTCGACGACGCGCTTATCGAAGCGATGCAGAAAGTTCTCGACGAGATGAAGGCCGACGGCGCGTACGAAACGATCATGAAGAAGTACAACGTCCAGTAGCCGTCGAGGTTCTTTAGAAATCGTAACCGGAGAAAGTCCCCTCCGACGGAGACGACTTTCTCCGGTTTTCGGATTCTTATGTTCTTTCCCCTCACGCCGCTCCCGCAACAGCCTCCGCGCGGCGCGCGCGGACATGTACGAAGTTCTCCAGCAGCAGCTCCCCGTCTTCCGTGAGCACGGACTCGGGATGGAACTGCACGCCGAAGAGAGGATACCGCACGTGCGAGAGCCCCATGATCTCCCCTTCCGACGTCGACGCCGTCGTCGCGAGCTCCGGGGGGAGCGTACCCGGCGCGGCGACCAGCGAGTGATAGCGTCCGGCGAGGAAGCGGTTCCGCAGCCCCCTGAAGAGAAGGGAGCCGTCGTGATGGATCTCCGACGCTTTCCCGTGGCAGGGCGCCGCGGCCCGGATCACTTCCCCGCCGAAGACATGCGCGATGCACTGATGTCCCAGGCACACCCCCAGGATGGGGAGTTCGCGCGCGAAACGGCGCAGGACGTCGAGGCAGACCCCCGAGTCGCGAGGCCCTCCGGGCCCGGGCGAGAGGACGATGCGGTCGGGATCCATCTCCTCGATATCGCGAAGAGTCAGCTTGTCGTTCCTGAAGACCGAAACCTCGTCGAGCGCGGACAGTTTCGCCGCCAGAATGTGCGTAAACGAATCGTAGTTGTCGATGAGCAGAATCATTTGTTCGCCTCCTCTTCTGTTACGCCGCCGGGCCGAGCGCCCGGAAGAGTGCGTTCGCCTTGTGCAGCGTCTCTTGATACTCCGCGGCGGGGTCCGAATCGTAGACGACCCCCGCGCCGACCTGAAGGTGCAGCTTCCCGCCCGAAATGGAGAATGTGCGTATGGCGATGCACGAGTCGAGATTTCCGTCGAAGCCGAACGCGCAGAACGCCCCCGCGTAGCTGTTCCGTGCCGCGCCCTCCAGTTCGGCGATGATCTCCATCGCCCGAATCTTCGGGGCTCCGGAGACCGTGCCCGCAGGGAACGAGGTTCGAAGAACGTCGAGCGAACTCTCGCCGGGGCGAAGCGCTCCCTCCACCTGCGAGACGATGTGCATCACGCGCGCGAAGCGCTCCACCTCCATGAACTCGCTCACCGTCACGCTCTCGGGACGACAGGTGCGGGCGGTGTCGTTCCTCGCCAAATCCACCAGCATAACGTGCTCCGCGCGCTCCTTGACGTCCGCTTTCAGCTCCGCCTCAAGGGCTGCGTCCTCGAGCGGCGTTTCCCCTCTTCTCCGGGTTCCGGCGAGCGGCCGGGAAATCACGCGTCCGTCCTGCACCCTCACGAGAATCTCGGGAGAGGCGCCGACGAGGGTTGCGTCCGGCGTTTCGAAGAAAAAATGATACGGCGACGGGTTTTCGCGGCGCAGCGCCTCGTAGAGGGCGAGAGGGTCTTCCGGGGCCTCGGTCTCGAAACGTTGCGAGAGAACGATCTGGTACGCTTCGCCGCTGCGGATCGCTTCCCTGGCGGCGCTCACCCGTTCCATGAAGGTCTCCTTGCCGATCGTCGGAGAAAATCGTTTCGAGAAGACGGGGCGGTCGACCTCGCTCGACACCGCCGTCGTAAGACGTTCCGCCGAGCGCCGAAGCTGCGCGGCGGCGGAGCGATACGACTCCGAGAGCTCCTCCGGGTTTTTTCCCGCGGTGTCGACGAAGCGTGCGAGCGTCGCCTTCTCTTCGCGGCGGTCGAGAACGACGACAAGGCCGGGAGAGAAGAAGAACGCGAGCGGAAGTTCGCTTCCTGGAAGCTTTTTTTCCGGTGCGTCATGGAAGAGATCGTCGAAGAAGGCCGTCGCCTCGTAAGCGAAGTACCCGAAAAGGCCGGAGGAGAACGGGGGGAGCAGCGGGTCGGGGAAAGCTCGCGCAGCTTCGACGTACTCTCTCAGTCGCCCGAGATACCCCCTCCCCCGCGCTTCATCCC
>LVBO01000585.1 GCA_001604435.1 Synergistales bacterium Syner_01 | reverse complement strand
ATGCTCAGCGCGTCCGACTGCGAGACAATAAGCGTCCGCGAGCTTCTTGAGGAGGTTGATGCCGACATAGAGGAACTCTGGCGCGAGCTTCGTCTTTCCTACACGGAGTCGCGAGGCCATCCCGCGCTTCTCCGCGAGATTGCGCGCGAAACGGGGGTTTCCGCCGACGAGGCGATCGTCCTCAATCCTGAAGAGGGAATCTTCCTGACGCTTAATGCTCTGCTGGATGGCGACGATCATGTCGTCGTGCTCAGTCCGTGCTATCAGTCGCTCTACGAGCTGCCTAAATCGCTAGGGTGCGAAGTGACGCGATGGTACCTCAAGAAGGAGGACGGCGCGTGGACGCTTGATCTTCCATTCCTCGAGAGGGCGATCAAGGAGAACACGCGCCTTGTCATCGTCAACTTCCCGCACAACCCGACCGGATTTCTCCCGTCCGTCGATCAGTTGAACGCCATTGCCGAGCTTTCGGTGAAGAAGGGCTTCTTCGTCTTCTCCGACGAGATGTACCGGGGGCTCGAGCACAATCCTGCCGATCGTCTTCCCTCCGCGCCGTCGCTCATCCGCAGGAGCGTCGCTCTGGGCGGCCTCTCCAAGGCGTACGGTCTGCCGGGGCTGCGGATCGGTTGGATTACCTCGACGGACAAGTGGCTTCTGGACAGGATCGCGGCCTTGAAGGACTACACGACCATCTGCTCATCGGCGCCCTCGGAAATTCTCGCGATCGCCGCTCTTCGCCGGAGCGAGGAGCTTACCGGCCGTTGCCGCGGCATCGTTGCGGAGAATCTCGAGATGGCGCGCTCCTTTTTC
>LVBO01000584.1 GCA_001604435.1 Synergistales bacterium Syner_01 | reverse complement strand
CGGAAAAGGCGCCGTCATCGGGAAGCCGAGGCTTGCAGGGTCGCGCCAGGGGCCGTAGACAAAATAGTTCAGAAGGTTCATGGCTACATAATTGAGCATCAGCGTCGTGATGATCTCGTTGACGCTCCATCGCGCGCGGAAGTAGCCGGCGATGGCCGCCCAGATTCCCCCTGCGATTCCCGACGCGGCGAACATGATGGCGAACATCGCCAGATGGTTGTCGACGAAGAGGTAGCGAACCGCGGCGGCGGCCGCGATCGCGCCCATGAAGATCTGCCCCTCCGCGCCGATATTCCAAATGAGCATTGTGAAGGAAAGCATTACCGCGATCGCGGCCATCGCAAGAGGGATCGCCTTGACGACGGTCTCGCTGAGGCCGTATGCGTCGCCCAAAGAAGAGCGGATGATGGTGGAGTAGGCCTGGAACGGCGAGACGCCCATGAAAAAGAGAAAGACGGCTCCCGAAAGAAGCGCGGCTGCGAGCGAGACGAGAGGAATGGCAATACCGAGCATCCGCGGTGTTTCAAGTCGTGGTTCCACTTTTACGGAGAATTTCATGATTTTTCTCCTCCTCGGGCAGCGGAGGCAAGCGCCTCTTCAGCGGGTGTTCCGGCCATCATAAGGCCGATGGCTTCGACCGGCGTCTCCGCAGGCGAATCCAGGATGCCCATGATCTCGCCTTTGCACATAACGGCAAGGCGGTCGCTCATGGCAAGGAGTTCGTCGAGATCCTCCGAAACGAGAAGAACGGCTCCGCCGGCCTCGCGGGCGGCGAGAAGCTGCTCCCTGACGAACTTCGTCGCCGCGACGTCCAGTCCCCAAGTGGGATGAACCGCGAGGATGGCTTTCGGAGCGTCGCTCAGTTCGCGTCCGAGCATCAGCTTCTGGAGATTGCCCCCGGAGAGGTTGCGAACCGGAGTCTCCATCGAAGGAGTGCTCACGTTGTAGCGGGAAACCAGCCCTCGGGCGAAGGAGAAGACTTCTTTCCAGTCGATGAATCCTTTCTTCGAGACCGGACGGTTCCAGTATCTCTTCAGGATGGAGTTCTCGCTGACGTTCATGTTGGGAACGAGCCCCGTTCCTTTTCTGTCGGCGGGGATGTAATGTATTCCTTTGTCGATGAAGGTCTTGGGAATCGAATTGGTCAGTTCCTCGTTATTGACGCGTATCGAACCCGACTCTACCTTTCGAAGCCCCACCAGCGTTTCGCAAAGCTCCTGCTGGCCGTTGCCCGCCACTCCCGCGACGCCCAGGATTTCCCGTTCCCGAATCATGAATGTTGCGCGCGTTACGGCGGGAATCCCCCGATCGCCGAGCGCGCAGACGGAAGCGCACTCAAGGACCGGTTTTCCGGGCTGAAGCGATTGTTTCTCGATATTGAAGATCATCTTTTGGCCGATCATCATCTCCGCCAGCTTTTCCTTTGTTGTGGAAGCCGTATCGACAGTTCCGACAAGGCGTCCTTTCCGCAGGATCGTCACCCGGTGCGAAAGCCCCATGACCTCGTCCATTTTGTGAGAGATGAAAATGACGCCGTGCCCTTCGGATGTCATCTGGCGCACGGTTTCGAAGAGATGCTCCGCCTCCTGCGGTGTGAGGACCGCCGTTGGTTCGTCGAGCACAAGGATGTTCGCCTTCCTGTAGAGCATCTGGAGAATCGCCACACGCTGCTGTTCCCCGATGGAGAGCTGCCAGATTTTCGCGTCGGGATCCACCGACAGCCCGTACCGGGAGGAGAGTTCGACGATGCGCTCCCGGATCGCGCGTTTAGGAAGGACCGAAGAGAGTCCTTCAAGGCCGAGTATCATGTTTTCCCATACTGTCTGGCTCGGGATGAGCATGAAATGTTGGTGAACCATCCCTATCCCCGCGCCGATGGCGTCTCGCGGGGAAGAGAAAGAAACTTCTTTCCCTTCCACCGTCAATATGCCGCTGTCCGGCCGATAGAGGCCGTAGAGAATGTTCATCAA
>LVBO01000583.1 GCA_001604435.1 Synergistales bacterium Syner_01 | reverse complement strand
GAAGTCGAGTTCGAAGGTCCACAGCGGTTTGCTGAGGTAGTAGGAGGGTTTTGCGATGCCGGCGAGCGGCAGAACGACGTCGGCTGCTTCCACTGCCTTTTTCAGCCATTCGTCCGCGGTGAAGATGTCTCCCTGCGTGAAGGAAAAATTCGTGGTGTTGCGGTACTGCTCAAGGTTCGTCCCCGAGAGATCGAAAGCGTCGACCCGCCAGTCCGTGGTCTCCAGGATCCCCTTGATGAGATGGGAGCCGATGAAACCGTTGGCCCCGAGAATCAGAATGTTCATAGAGAAACCTCCCTGCGTGTTCCCCGCGTTCTGCGGGATGGTTCGTTCGTAAAAAAATACCGCCACGAGAGTATATCACGAAGGGCGCGTTTCGCCCTCCGGCTCTTTGCCCAGAATGTCCCCCGCGCCCGGTGATTGTGGATCGGAGTCCTCGAGCCGCCATTCGAGGAGATGAAGAACGCCCCGTCCGGCGACAACGCGGAGCGGATCGCCCGACAGCACTCTCCCCGGAGGCGCGTCGACGGAGGCGAGCTCCGTAGCCTGCGTCTTCCAGATGAAGAGCTTCTTGCCCCGGTGAAAGGTGAAAGCGCCGGGGAAAGGATGCGTCACCGCGCGGACCAGATTGTGAATCCGAACGGCGCTCTCGCGCCAATCGATCAGGCCGTCCGCGGGCGTCCTGCGGCCGAAGGACGTCGCCTCCGCCTCGTTTTGCGGAGTGCGCGGCGCGGCGCCGAGGGCGATCGCGGAGAGCGTCCTCCGCAGGATGACCCCCGCGGCTTCGGCCACTTTTCGGGAGACGTCGAGCGCCGTATCGTCGGGGAGGATGGGAACAGCCTCCCGGTCGACGATATCCCCGGCGTCGGCGCGACGCACCATGTGGTGGAGCGTCGCGCCGGTTGTGGTTTCGCCGTTCAGGACGGCCCAGTTGACGCAGGCCCGCCCGCGGTACTTCGGCAGCAGCGAGCCGTGCAGGTTGAAGGCCCCCTTCGGCGGGATCTCGAGGAAACGCTCCGCGATCATCGAACGGTAGTAGAAGGAGAAGAGGGCGTCGGGGCGAAGCGACTGCACGAGCGCGTACTCCTCGTCGCCGAGGGCGTCCGGGGTGAAGACGGGGATTCCCGCTTCACGGGCGAGCGCCGCTACGGAAGGGAACCAGCGCGTCTCGGCCGGATCGTCCTCGTGGGTGAAGACGGCCTGCACCGTCGTCCCTTGTCGCAGCAGCTCCTTCAGGCATGTGTGGCCGACTTCGCTGTAGGCGAAGACGACGGCGCGGAGATCACGCATCGTTCCACTCCCTGCGGATGACGTAGCGGGGGCGCTTGCGCACCTCCTGGTAGATGCGTCCGATGTATTCGCCCGTGATGCCGACGCAGGACATGGTGATGCCCATCAGGAAAAAGTTGA
>LVBO01000084.1 GCA_001604435.1 Synergistales bacterium Syner_01 | reverse complement strand
CGTTCGAGAACGCGCTCCGGATGATGGACGAAATATATAAGGTCGCCGGACGCGGACACTCCTGCGGCATCTACAGCTTCAACGAAGAACATATCCACGCGCTCGCTCTCCGCGCCCCCGTCACCCGCATCATGGTCCGGCAGCCGCAGTCGAAAGCGAATGCGGGCAGCGCGAACAACGGAATGCCCATGACGTCGAGCATGGGATGCGGGACCTGGGGCGGAAACCAGGTTTCGGAGAATATCGCTCTGAAGCACTATATGAACAGCACATGGGTTGCGAAGCCGATTTTGACGGATGCTCCTTCAGAAGATGTGCTCTTCGGGGAGTTTTACGACCCCTCGAACACGAGAGAGGGATAGGGGAGCTTCGTGCGTGAATGCGCATTTCCGGGGAGCGTCGTTGCATCGGGTTCGTGAAGCGCAGTACACATTTTTCAGCGAGGAGGAGTTTGCAATGAAGAAATTCGGTCTGTTGTGCCTGTCTCTCATGCTGGTAGCGGTGTTCGCGTGCGCGGGGTTCGCCGCATATCCGGAGAAGAATCTTCAGGGGCTGATCATGTGGGGAGCGGGCGGCGGCACGGATAATTTCGCCCGGGCGGTGACGCCGTTGGTGGAGAAGCATCTTGGACAGACGATCATCCTTCAGAACAGGACCGGAGCTTCAGGCGCTGTGGCGACCACGCTCGTGGTCAACTCTCCGGCCGACGGCTACACGCTGCTCTACGGAGCGGAGAATCCGGCGAACTACAGAGTGCTCGGGCTTTCGCCGCTGAGTTTCCACGATCTGCAGCCGATCACCATCGCGGTCGAAGGGGCGGTTGTCATCTGCGTCAACCCCGAGACTCCCTTTACCACCATGCAGGAGCTTGTCGAAGCGGCGAAGAAGGATAAGAGAATTCGTATGGCGACTTCAGGGGTCGGCGGCCTTCCCTACGTCGCGGGCGCGATGATGAAGAATATTCATGGTACGGAATTCAACTTTATCCAGTTCGACGGCGACGGTCCCGGAGCGACGGCGGTCATGGGAGGCCATGCGGACGTCATGCCCCTGGCGCTTTCCACCTCGGTGGAGTACATCCGTGCCGGGCGTCTCCGCGGGCTTGCCGTGCTGACCACGAAACGCGTACCGCAGCTTCCCGACGTTCCTGCGATCACGGAGATCTACCCCGAGTACGGGCAGTACCTCCCCTGGGGACCGTTCTACGGCGTCTTCGTGAAGAAAGGAACGCCCGCCGACATCGTCGCGAAGCTGAGCGACGCGTTCGTGAAGGCGATGGAGGAACCCCGTTTCGAGGAGTACGTGAAGAACTCCGGCGGATTCAAGAACGGCGCCACGGGCGAGGATGCGGTGAATTTCCTCTCGAAGTTCGAGTCCACCGCGAGCTGGCTGATCTTCAACGCGGGCGGCGCGAAGCAGTCCCCTGCGGAGTTCTCTATCCCCGAACCGCAGAAGTAAGCCCCTTCGTGGTATCGAAGTCTGCGGGGACGGGATGTCTTCCTCTCCTCGCGGACTTTCGGAAACAGCTTTCCGCAACACATGGAAGGAAGTGAGTACTTTATGGACGATCCGAAAGACAGTGTATCGGGCGGGAGCCCAGGCGAGGGCGCAATGGTGAAGGATCTTTCCGTCTATGTCCCCGAAGCCCGGCGAAAGCCCGGCGAGCTGGGAATCACAGCGATCACGTTTCTTCTCGGCGCTTTCGGCTACTATTTCGCGCTGGACATGACCAGCGGGGAATATTCCTCTCCCTCCGTCTTTCCGAAGCTCGCGTCGACGGTGATCATGGTCTGTTCCGCGATCAATTTCTTGAAAGCGATCCGGCGTGAGCGCCCGGACGCTTCCTCTCCGTCCGTGGCGCAGTACCTTTTGCCGCTTGACGTCGTCGTCGTGCTGTCGCTTCTCGTAGCCTACTGCGTAGCGCTCCCGTACTTCCGCTTCATCGGTTCCTCCTACGCGTTCATGGTCGCGGGGATGATCTACCTTCAGAGGGGAAAGCACATCGTCCGGGCGTTGCTGATATCGGCAGCTTCGCTGGCCGTGCTGGTGGCGGTTTTCCGCTATCTTTTCCTCGTCATTCTTCCTTAAGAAAGGGGCGACGGCAATGGAACAGAACATTCAGTATTTCCTCATCCCCTTCCTTCATTGGGAGATGATGCTTCTGATCTGGGTCGGCGTCTTCGCCGGGATCTGGGTCGGCGCCATTCCCGGGCTCTCGGTGACCATGGCGGCCTCGTTGCTGATCTCCTTTACCTTCTCGTGGGATCTGAACAACGCACTCGCCTTGATCTGCGGCGTCTTCGTCGGAGGCGTCTACGGAGGCTCGATCACTGCGATTCTGCTGAACATCCCGGGAGCTCCCGCGGCCATCGCCACGGGGATAGAGGGGTATCCGCTCGCGCAGCTCGGCGAGGCGGGGAAAGCGATCGGCCTGTGCACCACGGTCTCGGTCTTCGCAAGCTTCGTCGGCATTCTCGTGCTCGCGGTGGCTGCGCCGATAGTCGCCAACTTTTCGCTGAAATTCTCACCGAGGGACTTTTTCCTTCTGGCGGTGATGGGACTGCTGCTGATCGGCAGCATCGGCGGCGGCGATCCTATCAAGGGCATCACCGCCGGCGCGATAGGCGTGCTTCTGAGCATGGTGGGGATGGATCCCTCGACCGGGGAGCTGCGCTACACCTTCGGCAACATCTACCTTATGGCGGGGATCAGCTTCGTTACGGCGATGATCGGTCTTTTCGGCGTCTCCGAGGCGCTGACCCAGTTCCGGAACGCCGGGAAGTCCTCTCCCAAGCAGAACCTCGACAAGATCATTCCGAGCTGGGCGACCTTCATAAAATATCTGCCCCTCTCCATACGTTCCTCGCTGCTCGGCGTCTTCATCGGCGCACTCCCGGGCACGGGCGGGGACGTGGCGGCGCTCCTCGCGTACGATCAGGCGAAGCGCTCCGTGCGGAATCCTTCCCGACCGTTCGGGACGGGAGCGTACGAGGGCATCGTCGCTCCGGAGACGGCGAACAAGGGAGCCATCGGCGGGGCGTTCATCCCGATGCTGACCCTTGGAATCCCCGGCGACGCGGTCACCGCCATCATCATCGGCGCCCTCTACATCCACGGCCTCAAGCCGGGGCCGATGCTGATGATCGAGACCCCGCACCTCTTTTGGATGATCGTGAGCTGTCTCAGCATCGCCAGCATTGCCCTCATGGTGTTGGGGCTTCTCAGCGTCAAGCCGTTCTCCAAGATCATCGAGATCCCGAAGTCGATCATCATGCCGGTGGTCATCATCCTCTCGGTGATCGGAACATACGCGATTCAAAACAGCGTGGTGGATATCTTCTACATGATAGGATTCGGTATCATCGGCTATTTCATGCGGCTCTACGGATACGCCACGGGGCCGATGGTACTTGGACTGATCCTGGGCCCCATGCTCGACGCGAACTACAGGCGAGCGATGCAGGGGGCGGAGAACCAGCTCATCCCCTTCCTGCAGGGGTTCGTCAGTAGTCCGATCAGCCTGGTGCTGACACTCTCGATCGCCTTTCTGCTCTTTTCGCAGACGAAGACCTACAGAAGGTGGCGGGGAATTTCTTGATCGGACGCCGTACTTCCGGAAGAACGTACGGAGCGAAATCCGTGTCCGGCTCCGAACTGAAACTGCTTGTTGAAACGCTCCGCACACATATTACGAGGAGGAGTTCGCAATGAAAAAAGTTGCTCTTGCACTCACGCTTTTGCTTCTTGTAACCGCTTCCGCATCGGCCGCCTACCCCGAGAAGAACCTTCAGGGGTACATCATGTGGGGCGCCGGCGGCGCCATGGACAACGTCGCCCGCGCCATCGTGCCCATCGCCCAGGAGCATCTGGGGAAGACGATCATTCTGCAGAACCGGACCGGCGCGACCGGCGCCATCGCGACCACCTTCGTGGCCAATCAGCCCGCAGACGGATACAGCATCCTGTTCGGCGCGGAAAATCCCAACCTTTACAAGGTAACCGGTCTCTCCCAGATCGATTACGATCAGTTCGACCCGGTCTTCCTGATGATGGCGAACGTCGGCGTGGTGCTCGTCGGGAAGGATTCACCCTACACGACATACAAGGAACTGATCGATGCCGCCGTATCGGGAAAAACGATTACGATGGGCTCCACCGGCCCCGGAGGATTGCCCTTCGTCGCCACGACCATGATCGAGAAAGTTCATGATCTGAAATTCAACAAGATGCAGTTCGACGGCGAGGGCCCCTGCATCACGGCGCTCATGGGCGGGCATATCGACGCTGTGGCGGTCGGGCTGCTTGCGGCGGTGAACTTCGTCAAATCCGATTCGGTACGCGGTCTTGCCGTGATTTCCAAGGAGCGCATCGACAGCATTCCCGCCGTGCCGGCGATCACCGAGGCGTTTGAAGAGTACACGCCCTACCTTCCGTGGGGAGCGTTCTTCGGCGCGTTCGTGCGCAAAGGAACTCCGGCCGACGTCCTTGAGGCACTCCGGGCGGCCTTCCAGAAGGGGTACGAGGATCCTCGCTTCGACGAGTTCGCCAAGAGCACCGGCGCCGTGAAGCTCGGACTGAGCGGCGACAAGGCCCGCGGGTACATTCAGCAGAACAAGTCGGTCGGCGCCTGGCTCCTGTACGATGCGGGCGGGGCGAAGCACTCTCCCGAGGAGTTCGGTATTCCCAGACCGTAGCACGGAGGAGCGCCCCTGACGCTCGTGACGAGGGGCGCTCCATTTGAAGACTGCGCGTCGTTCGAGAACGGTGTTCGCACATTCGGAGGAGGAGAGTACGGATTATGCAGCCTCAATTTTCCCTGGCGCAGCTTACGGTGCTGAAAACATCGCCCGCGGAGATCTCGCGGATCGCCGCGGACTGCGGATACGATTACGTGAGCATGCGGCAGATATATATGGGGCTCCCCGAGGAGCCCGATTTCGATCTCTCGAAGAACAAAAAGCTGATGGCGGAGACGAAAGCCGTCTTCGCGGATACCGGGATAAAGTTGCTCGACATCGAGCTGGCACGGATATTCGACGGCATGGATGTCAAGAAGTACGAGCCGGCCATGACGACGGCCGTGGAGCTTGGCGGGAAGCATGTCCTGAGCAGCATCTGGACGCTTGACAGAGAGTATGCCGTCGAGCGCTTTGCCGAGCTGTGCGATCTGGCCGCGCAGTACGGTCTTACCGTCGAGCTCGAATACGTCCCCATCGCCGGAGTACGGACCCTTGGCGGGGCCGTCGACGTGCTTCGAAAGGTCAACCGGCGGAACGCGGGGTTGATGATCGACATCCACCACTTCCACAGGGCGCAGGACGACCCTGCGGAGCTTGCGAAGCTGCCGAAAGAGTGGTTCCGCTTCGCGCACCTCTGCGACGCGCCCGAGGAAATCCCCGTCGAACAAACGGAGATGGCGCGGATTCTCAGGGAGGCCAGATCGTACGTGGGGGAGGGAGGAATCGACATCGCCCCTATTCTGAACGCGATGCCGGTTGTTCCCTACTCGATAGAGTTGCCGAACGTGGAACGTGTGGCGGAGTTGGGCTACCAGGAACACGCCCGCCGTTGTTTGGAGTCGGCGAAGGCATTTTGCGCGGTGCATCTGAATGGCCGCCTCGAGTAGTCGGGGAAAGGAGTTCGAGAATATGTTCAGCGCGACGGTGAACACGCGATTCTTCGGTCTTTTGGGCAAGCCGGTGGGGCAGAGCGCCGCTGCTTTCATGCACAACAGCGTCTACCAGAAACTCGGGCTCGATATGCTCTACGTTCCCTTGGAACTGGAGATGGGGCAGCTTGAATCCGTCGTCCGCACCATGCAGCTCTTCAACTACGCGGGTACGGGCGTCACGATGCCCTTCAAAACGCAGGTACACAAGTACATCGACGGGCTGGCCGACTCCGCCAGGTATACCGAGGTCGTCAACACCATCGTCATTGAGAAGGACGGACGAAAGATCGGTCACAATACCGACGGTACCGGATTTGTCGAGTCGCTCGAGAAACAGGCCGGACTGAATATCCCGGATCACCGGTACCTTGTCCTCGGTTCGGGAGGCGCCGCGACGGCGATCGTCTGCGCCCTCGCGATGAGGGGGGCGACGGCGATGCGCTCGCTCTGCATCCTCCGGGATTACTTCTGTGCGGAGACGCTCTATTCCAGAGTGAACGCCCATTTCCCCGGCGTCTGCGAGATCGACGAGATGAACGACCGGACGATCCGCAAGGGGCTGGAGGAGTTCGACGTGATTATCCACGCGACAAAGGTTGGGCTCTATCCGAAGACTGACGAGGTGCTCTTCGCCCCCGAGCTCCTGAGCGCTTCGCATCTTGTGTGCGATGTGGTCTATGTGCCCATGGAGACAAAGCTTCTTATCGAGGCCGGGAAACGTGGATGCCGTACTCTCTCCGGTTTGTGGATGAACGTCTACCAGGCGGCCGAACAGATGCGTCTCTGGGCGGGCATCGAGAAGCCTCCCATTGACTTCATGTATCAGTGCGGTATTGAATATCTTACACGAGAAGGAAAACTGACGGCTTGAGCTTTCCGTGAGAGGGAGAGCGGGGCGTTGTAGAGGGGGATGTCATGCAAGGGCATACAGCAGACCAAAAGACGACTGTGACTGGAACCGGGGAGGAGAAGGCTGTCCGTTCGGTGGAGCGGGCGTTTTCCATCCTGATGTGCTTCACGCTCGACGAGGACGAGTTGACGCTGATGGATATCGCGCGGAAGATGCATCTTCCGACGACGACGGTTTCTCGAATGGTGAACACCCTTGTCGGTCTCGGTTTCCTCGAAAAAAGCCCCGGAAAGACCTACTCGCTCGGTGCGAATCTGTACTATCTGGGGGCTGTCGCGCGGAACCATTTCAAGCTTCAGAAGATTGTCTATCCCTACATGAAGCAGGTTCGCGATACGACAAAGGAGGCGGTGTCGCTCTATGTCCTCGACGGAGATGCGCGTGTGTGCTACGAACACGTGGAGAGCCTCCTCAGCATGCGCTGCGTGGTCCGGGTCGGAGATCGCTTCCCTCTGTGGGCGGGCGCCGCGGGCAAGTGTCTCCTGGCGTACGCGGACCCTGAACTTGTGGACCGCGAGCTCGAGAAGGCGAAA
Organism: Synergistales bacterium Syner_01; assembly: GCA_001604435.1. Taxonomy (GTDB): domain Bacteria; phylum Synergistota; class Synergistia; order Synergistales; family Aminobacteriaceae; genus JAAYLU01. The sequence goes on along the minus strand of LVBO01000084.1, from coordinate 1,513 downwards.
CCGATAACGCCGACCACCATAATTTCGAGGGAGGCATTTCTGGCCGACCTCGATATGATCCGCAAAAAGGGACACGCTATCAGTTACGGGGAGCGCGAAGAGGGAATCACCTCCATCGCCGTGCCTATTTTTCATCCGAAAAACAAGGTGACCACCGTTTTCTCCGTAGCAGGTCCGTCGGTTCGCTTTACCGACGAAATTGTTGAAGAGTTGCTTCCAGTCGTGAAGAAGATGACGGAGGAGATTTCGAAGTGTCTTTCCTATAGGTAGCATGCTGTTTGTTCCAATGAGCTGAACCTTCGACGAATCGTTCAGCCGACCAGATCGACGAAAAGGAGTGGAAGACAGGCCATGAAAAAAATCCTCATGCTTCACGGTGTAAACCACAATATGTTCGGAAAACGCGATCCTGCGCAGTACGGTACGATAACGCTCGACGAGATCGACGAAAAGCTGCGAGCTCTCGGCGATGAACTCGGGGTTGAGGTAGTCAGCTTCCAGACGAATGCCGAAGGCGCGATGTGCGAACGAATCCACCAGGCGTTTCAGGAGGGGATCGACGCCGTCATCATCAATGCGGGGGCGTGGACGCACTACAGTTACGCGATCCGGGACGCCTTGGCGATTCTGACTGTTCCAGTGGCGGAGATACACATGTCGAACATACACGCCCGCGAAGAATTCAGGCATCTCTCCGTCTTCGCGGAGATTGTGAAGGGGCAGATCTGCGGTTTCGGAGTCGACAGTTACCTTCTTGGCCTTCGCGCGGTGGTCAGCGCCATAGGCGGCGCGTAAACCGGTTTGCCTTCGCGGAGGAGGGGGAAAGGGGAATGCATCGCCCTTTCCCCCTCCTTCATTTTTTGCTTCCCGAAAGGGCTTCAGAATCTGATCGAAAGTAGAAACCGTACCGCCGTTCCGGCGATGAGGGCCGAAGCGGTCATTATCCCCATCGACGCGGCCATTCGCCTGCCGCCGAGCTCCTTCCAGAGGACGATGAAGGTCGCGATGCAAGGGAAGGTCATCGAGAGCGTCACTGTCGCGACGACGAGTTGCGCCGGCGTAAGATCGAGCGCGCCGAGCATCCCCATCGCCACGTCTTTTCTCAGGATGCCGAGAAGGACAGGGCCGGAAGCCTCGGGCGGAAGCCCGAGCAGTCCGTTGAAGACGGGAGCGAGGAGTTTGGACAGAAACGCCGTAACACCTGTCGCGTCGAGGACTCCCACAATGAGAATTCCGCCGAGTACGAGCGGCACGGCTTCAAGGAGAAAACCTCGGATTCGTATCCAGAGCTTCAGCCCTAGTGACCTGAACGAGGGAATTCGGTAGGGGGGAATCTCCACGATGAGTTCCGGGCTGAATCCGGGGAGAAAGGAGTGCAGCAGGCGACCCAGTATAAACCACGAAAGGATGAGTGTTGCGTAGACGGCGAGAACCCATCGCATCCCAAGCTGTCCGACCGTTCCCAGTATCATCGCCTGGAGCCCCGCGCAGGGTATGGCGACCGAGATGAGGG
>LVBO01000083.1 GCA_001604435.1 Synergistales bacterium Syner_01 | reverse complement strand
TGTTTGTTGCATAATAGAAATGGCCAAAGTTGCAAAGTAGAATTCCCCAGTCTTGCAAGGGAGAAATCCCCGAAGTTGCAAAAGGGCCATTGAAAGCACGACCGAACCCCGTTACCCTTTGAGTGTTAACCAGACACATCAAGGGGAGGGAATGGAGGATGCTCGCAATGACCCGCATCAATGATATCAGAAAAGAGTATTTCGACGAGGGATGCACCATCAGCGCCATCGCGGCGAAATTCGGGATCGACCGGAAGACCGCGAGGAAGTACATCGAGCAGGAAAGCTTCAACGAGACTCCGTCTCCCGTTCGGAGTAAAGAGAGCCGCAGGCCGAAACTGGAGCCGTACGTGAAACGGATCGACGAATGGCTTCAAGGCGACGTCAAGTCGCGGAAGAAGCAGCGTCACACGGCGAAGCGCGTGTACGAACGTCTGAAAGAGACGTATCCCGATTTCGACTGCTCCTACCGGACCGTGGCCTCCTACGTGAAGGAGAGGAAGCGGGAGATCTACTCCGACGTCCGCGCTGCTCTCCCTCTTGAGCACAGAGTGGGAGAGGCGCAGGTGGATTTCGGAAGCGCCGACTTCTACGAGAACGGAACGCTCTGTTCGGGGAAGTATCTCAACGTCTCCTTTCCCCGAAGCAACGCCGGATACCTCCAGCTCTTCAAGGGGGAGAACCGGGAATGCCTCTTCGAAGGCCTGAAGGCGATCTTCGAGCATCTGGGAGGAGTGCCGACACGGCTGTGGTTCGACAACATGTCGACCGTCGTTACAAAGGTGCTCAAAGGCGGAGAACGGAATCTGAACGACGCATTTCTGCGGTTCAAGGAGCACCACGGATTCGAGGCGACCTTCTGCAACGCGAACGCCGGCCACGAAAAGGGGAACGTCGAGAACAAGGTCGGATACCACAGGCGCAATCTGCTGGTTCCCGTCCCCGAGTTGGAGAGCCTGGAGGAGTACAACAGGGAACTTCTGCGGCTCTGCGAGGAAGACCACCGCAGAGAGCACTATAAGAGAAACGGCACCATAGAAGCGCTCCACAGGGAGGACAAGGAAGCGCTGCGTCCGCTCCCGGCAGTCGAGTTCGACTGCGCGAGCTACGAGACGGTGAAGACGGATCTGTGGGGGAAGTTCCGGATGTCCGGAGATCACACCTACTCCACCGCCCCCAAGCACGCCGGAGGAAGAGTGCTGGTACGGTTCACCGCGAACAGCGTGGTACCGCTGGACGAGAACCACCGTCCGATCACGACGCACCGCAGGCTGTACGGCTCGTGGAAACAGGAGGAGATGGACTGGCTGCCCTACCTGACGCAGCTCTCCCGCAACCCCGGAGCGCTGAAGTACAGCGGAATATGGGAGATGCTGCCCGATACGCTGCGGCGCTATCTCGACGGAAAGGAGAAGGGCGGACGGAGAGAGATACTGCGCACTCTCGCCCTCCTGAGCGAACGGGACGGATTCGAACGGGCCGTGAAGAGCGTTTCGGAAGCGGTCGCGCGAGGAGTGGAGGACCTTGACAGTCTGGTGGCGCTCCACGGCCATCTGCATACGGAACACCCGGCGGACAGCATGCGGATCGACGAGACGAAACTGCCCCGCCTTCCGAAACTTCCCGAGGTGTGCTTCGCGGCGGACCTCTACGACGGATTCCTTTCCGCCGGAGGACGGCTGCCATGCTGAAGAACGAGATGAAAGACGAACTGCTCGCATGCTGCAAAAGACTGAAACTGAGCCGGAACCTTGTCGACAACGGCGCACTGGTGGAAGCGGACAGCAAAGAAGAGTACCTCCTGCGCCTCCTGACGCTCGAAGTGGAGCACAGGGAGAAGGGTAGACGGGATCGTCTTCTCAAGGCCGCGGGATTCTACGGCTGGAAGACCTTCGAGAACTACCGCTTCGACGACGTGAAGCTCCCGTCGGGAGTGACGCCGGAATACCTGACGAGAGTCGGCTTCGTCGAGGAGAAGAAGAACCTGATACTGTACGGAAACGTAGGGACCGGAAAGTCCCATCTTGCCACCGCGATAGGGATAGAGGCGTGCAAAAGAGGACTGAGCACCGGATTCTACCGGACGGCCAATCTGGTGAACCGCCTCTCCGAGGCGAAGAAGACGGGCCGACTGGGAAAACTGATGTCATCGCTGAGCAAACTCGACCTGCTGATCTGCGACGAATGGGGGTACGTCCCCCTGGACCGGGAGGCCGCGCAATTGCTCTTCCAGATAATCTCCGACAGCTACGAACGAAGGAGCGTGATAATCACGACGAACCTTGAATTCAGCAGATGGGTTGGAATATTCTACGACGAGCAGATGACGGCGGCGATCATCGACCGCCTTGTTCATCACAGTTACCTGTTGCTATTCGACGGCCCGAGCAACCGGGTGAGAGACTCTCTGATGCGCAGGGAGGGGTGACGAAATTCCCCACCCTCCCCCCGGGGAAAAATCTTTGCAACTTTGGGGATTTCCCTCTTGCAAAAAAC
>LVBO01000082.1 GCA_001604435.1 Synergistales bacterium Syner_01 | reverse complement strand
GGAGCAGCGCAAGAGCGAGCAGAGCAAGCGCCGTCGAGAGAAGCAGAGGGAAAAGCGCGGGGGAGAGCGCCCAGTCGCCGCCGTCGTGCGAGCGCGCACCTTGCCAACCGAAAAGTGCGGCGAGCACAAGGAAAAACAGGCTGTGCCGGATATTCGCCGCCCAGGGAGAAGTGTTCATAAAAAGCCATCCTTTCATGAAAGCAAAAGAGCCGCCACTCCCTTGCCGGGAAGGGGCGGCTCGTCATGAAGCGAGTTTACGGTCTGGGGATATTGAACTCTTCGGGGCTCTTTTTCGCCACCCCGGCGTCCTGAAGTACCCATCCAACCACGGATGCCCACTTGTCCCAGTAGGCAAGCATATCCTGGCCTCGCACAGCATCCAACCCGACATACCAGTTGTTCTCCAGGAACTCCTTCCATTTCGGATCGGCAACGGCTTTCGAGGTCGCGTCGGCGATCTTCTCCACAATCTCGGCGGGAGTTCCCTTCTTCACCGCCAGGCAGTTCGGATAGTCGAGCGGAAGGAAAGGGGCTATCTCGGGGATGGCGTCGGTGATAGGAGGCAGATCGGGCAGATAGGCGGTCTTCTTGCTGTCGAAGACCGCGAGGGCACGGAGTTTTCCCGCGGCGATGTAGTCCTTCACGGTCCCGATGTTGGGGGATGTGAAATCGACCTGACCGCCGAGGACGGCGAGCAGCGCGTTGTTTCCGCCGCCGAAGGGAGTGCTCGAAAAGTCGAGGTTTCCCTTCTGCATCATCAGAAGGCCCTGCACGTGACCGCTGGCGCCCGCTCCGCTGTAGGAGAAGCGTACTTTTCCCGGCCGAGCGCGGATATCGTTCACCAGGTCCGCGAGCGTCTGGTACGGAGACTCCGGCGCGACCGCGATAATCTTCTCCGAATGGCTCAGCAGCATGATCGGCTCGAAGTCATGGAATGAGAGCTTGCTCACGTCCATGATCCGGAACGACGCGGGCGTCTCGGCCGAAAAGAGCACCGTATACCCGTCGGCGGAGCGGGCATAGGCGTACTCGGTGCCGATAGCGCCGGACGCGCCCGGGCGGTTGAGGATCACCACGGGGACGCCCATGTATTTCTCGAAGAGAGGAGCGAATACACGAGCCGCCACGTCGGTGACGCCTCCGGCCCCCCACGGAACGACGAGCGTTATCCCCTTCGACGGATACTCGTCGGCAAATCCGCCTGTCGGGGCGGAAAGCATCGCCGCGACAATAAAGACCAGGACGCCCAGTTTCCACACTTTTTTCATCTGCAACACTCCTTTTGTTCTCACGTCTTCATCGATCGAGCAGACGAGAGGAATACAACCGCTTCATCCGATGAATAAATCGCGTGTCGGTTCGGGAAAGGAGACTCCTCCCACCCAATCATTACTCTGGTACACTGCCGATCAAAAGAATGAAAAACGGTTGAAGGCATTATAAACTATCAACATGCTACCTTACAAGAGCATCGGGAGAAAGAGGAAACACGCCGGAACCCTATTGTCGATTGTAGCGGGCGCGTACCGTTTCATACATGGACAGCGCTTCAAAGAAAAAACCGACCGGTCCATCCGCTTCGCGGAAGATGAACCGGTCGAAAACGACGATCTTTCAAGATTTCCGACAAGCCGGAACGGAGTTGTTTACGGGTTGAGCATATAGCGGTTCACGATCGCTTCGAGCATCTCCTGCCGCCCGGAACCGTTGACGGGCTGATCATGGGCCAGCGCGTACGCCTCAAGCTCCCCGAATCCGACGGCCGCTTCCGCGATCTTCTTCCCCACCCCCGAGGAATAGCTTTCGTACCGCTTCGCCACGAACGCATCGATTTCGCCGCCCTCGATCAGTTTGGCCGCGACCTTCAACCCCTTGGCGAACGTATCCATCCCGACGATATACGCGATGAAGAGATCGTCGTCCTGGAACGAAGGACGCCTGACGTGCGCGTCGAAGTTGAAACCGCCCGGAGCGATGCCGCCGTTCTTCAGGACTTCGATCATCGCGAGCGTCGCCGCGTTGACGTCGGTCGGGAAGTTGTCGGTATCCCATCCGAGGAAGAGATCGCCCTGGTTCGCGTCGATGCTGCCGAGAACGCCGTTGATTCTGGCGATATGCAGCTCGTGGTGGAAGGTATGCCCCGCGAGAGTGGCGTGGTTCGCCTCGAGATTGATCTTGAAATCGTTCTCCAGACCGTACTTCCTCAGGAATGCCAGTACGGCGGGGACGTCGTAGTCATACTGATGCTTGGTCGGCTCCTTCGGCTTCGGCTCGATAAGAAGCTGCCCCGTGAAACCGATCTCCTTCGCGTACGCAACCGCCATCTTGAGGAAGCGGGCCAGATTGTCGAGTTCAAGGCTCATATTGGTGTTCAACAGAGTCTCGTACCCCTCCCGGCCACCCCAAAACACGTAGTTCACCCCACCCATGTCGCGGGTGAGGGTCATCGCCTTCTTGACCTGCGCGGCCGCGTAGGCGAAAACGTCGGCGTTGCAGGAAGTCGCCGCCCCGTGCATGTAGCGGGGGTGACTGAAGAGGTTCGCCGTTCCCCAGAGGAGCTTGATTCCAGTCTTTTTCATCAACCCCTTGACGTACTCGCAGACTTCGTCGAGGCGCTCGTTCGTCTCGGCGAGAGTCGGCGCTTCGGGAGCGATGTCCCTGTCATGAAAACAGAAATATTCCAGCCCCAGCTTCTCCATGAACTCGAAGGCGCCGTCGGCCGCGAGCTTCGCCCGCTTGACCGGGTGCGGCTCGCAATCCCAAGGACGGACGGCGGTTCCCGCCCCGAACATATCGCTCCCCGAGGAGCAAATCGTGTGCCACCATGAGAGAGCGAAGCGGAAATGTTCCTTCATAGGCTTTCCGGCGACGATCTCGTCGGCGTTGTACTCCTTGAAAGCGAGAGGATTTTTTGAAAGCGGCCCCTCGTACTGTATCTTCTTGATTCCGGGAAAAAGCTCTCCCATAACAATTACCCCCTTGCGGATATGCGGAGGGGGGAGATTTCCCCCCTCCCTACCCCTTGCCTAGAATATGGAGTCTTCGAAGTAGTGGTTCTTCGCGTTTTCTTTCGTCACAAGCTCGGCCGCGAGGATGATCTTCGACGGAATCTGCTCCTGATAGAAACCGTTGAGCTTGTCCCCTCTCATGGACATGGCGGCCATGGAGATGGCGGTCGCCACCATCGAAGGAGGATAGGTCACGTCGCCGCGGACAAGAGGATCCCCGTCCATGACCATCTTGATGATATCCTTGGAACCGGCGCCGCCGAGCATGAGTTTGATGTCCTTGCGCCCCGACTCGCGGTAGGCTTGAAGCACCCCCTTGAGTACATCGTCGTCCTGTGCCCAAACCGCGTCGATCTCCTTGTACTTCTGAAGGTAGTTCTCCATGACTTCGAGCCCCTTTTGCGTGCTCCAGTAGGCGGGCTGGGAATCGAGAATCTCGATGCCGGGGTGTTGCTTCATCACTTCTTTGAACGCTTCGACGCGCTCCGTGTTGATCACGCAGGGGATTCCCTCGAGGACGACGATCTTTCCCTTGCCGCCCATCTCCTTCGCCATCCATTCGGCGGAGACGCGCCCCATACCCGGATTGTCCCCGGCGACGTAGATGTCCTCGACAGGTTCCACAAGTCCCCGGTCGACCACGACGACCTTGACTCCCTCCTGATGCGCCTTCTTGCAGATCGGCGTCAGCGGCGCCGAGTCATGCGGAAGAATGACCAGCGCATGAATTCCTTTCGCCATCAGGTCTTCCACATCGGCGACCTGCTTGGGTGGCGCGTCCGCGGTTACAAGGTGGAACTCGATGTTGGGGTCCTTCTCCTGCCAGTCTTTGATGGCTCTCTGCGCCCACCAGACTATGCCGCCCGTCCATCCGTGGTCCGCGGTCGGGATGGAGACCCCGATGCGGATCTTCTCCGCCGCCAGGGAGCCCGTTCCCAATATCATGATGCCCAGAAGCGCAACAGCTACAACCGCCCAAAACCGTTTCATTTCGCACAACACCTCCTGCTCAAGATTTCGGATGAGAAGCGGATATCCGCTCCCCGTCCGCGCTCATCCCGACGTCGCCGGGAATACCGCCGTCCTTCATAGATTACCGACTGTCGCGTTTCTTGTGCTGGATCAGCACCGCGATAATGATCACGACGCCCTTCACCGTGCCTTGGAGATACGGCGAGACGCCGAGCATGTTCAGCAT
>LVBO01000582.1 GCA_001604435.1 Synergistales bacterium Syner_01 | reverse complement strand
GGCATAAAGGCCGTTTCCGGCCAGGAAGTGCTGCTTCATCAAGGAACGGCGGCCTTCAAGCTGTTCACCGGAATGGCCGCTCCAGTGGAAATTATGAGGGCCGCCCTGCAAAAAGGGAATTCATAAAGCTCGGTGAAGGGTGCGAGGCGTTTACTAACCCCCCGCACTCACGAACGGAGATCGCCTCCAGCGCGACAAACTGTTACCAAGAGAGCATGTCCCGCGCAAGGTGCAACAGAGCGCGCGCTGAAGCATCTACTCGGCAAGCACGTTTTCGAAGGCCTCCAAAAAGTTTTCTATCTCGTCTTTTGTTATCACAAAAGGAGGGTAGAGCCGGAACGTAGACGTCAGCTGGTGAAAGTCCTGGAGAAACCCCTTTTCCACAAGACGTTTCGACATTCCGGCGCCCCTCGGGGCGTCCTCAGGTGTCAACTCCGCGCCGACCATGAGGCCTCTGCCGCGCACCTCCAGGATACAGGGGAACCGGTCCTGTATATCCCGGAGCCCGGAGAGCAAATATTCGCCCATCTCCTCGGAGCGTTCAACCAAGCCTTCGTCTCGAATCGCGCCGATCACTTCCGCGGCGACTCTCCCGGAGAACGGCGTGTTCTGATGCGACTGGACGTGCCGCCCCAGAACAGGAACCGCCCGCTCTTCAACCTCTTTCGTCGTAACAACCGCGGAGACCGGCAGTCCACCTCCTATGGCCTTGCCGACGACCAGGATATCCGGCACGATGTTCTCATGCTGATAACCGAACCATTTGCCTGTCCGGCCCATTCCGGTGGTCACCTCTTCGGAGATGAGAAGCGCCCCGAAAGAACGGGCGAACTCCTTGAGCCGCGCTCCGTAGCCGATTGGCGGCACGAGGATGCCTCCTCCGAGGAGCGGTTCGTAGAGAATCGCCGCAGGCCAATCTTGAGGCGGCAGTTCCTCAAGAACGTTCAGGCAGGGGAACTCCCCCTCCCCGCACTCCGTAGAGCGAGGGCACCGTGCACAGTGCGGCGCCATGACACGGAGGACGTTTCCCGCTTTGGGCAGGTACGAAGCGCTGCGTCCGACTTCGGAGAGCGAGAGCGCGTAAACGGTGCCTCCGTAATACCCCTTCTCCGCGACGGCGACTCCAGCCTTTCCTGTCGCGGCGTGCGCCATTTTGAGCGCAAGCTCCACGGCTTCGCTTCCGGAATTAAGGAAAACCGCCCTTTCAAGTTCCGGAGGAAGAATAGAAGCAAGCTCTCCGAGGCCCTCCTCTATCTGCCGCGTACCGAACGCGGCGCCCGTCTGAAAAAGTCCCCGAGCCTGTTCCTCGACTGCGCGACGCAAGCGAAGATGTCCGTACCCAAGCACGTTGCACCACGTTCCCGACAACATATCGATATACGTTCTCCCCTGCTCGTCGTAGAGCGTACTCCCTTTCCCTCCCGTAAGGCGGATGCCGTGTACGGGATTCGTATTCCAAAGCCTCACTTTACAATCCCCCTTTTTTCGTACACTTTCTGAAACGCTCTCCCGAGCCTTCGCACTCCTTCTTCTATCTCCACCTCGTCCAGCGAAGAAATGGAGAGGCGGAAAAACGTACCGTCCGGATCGGACGAAAAGAACGATCTTCCGGAAGCAACGGCGATTCTCTCGAACGCGAAGGCTTTCTCCCAGTCGACCGGAGGATGCGGTGCCATCGAGAGCCAGATGAGGTACCCACCACCGGGTCTCGTCCAACGCGCCCACTCCGGGGAGACGAAGGACTCCAGGGCTGTCAGCGCTGTCTGCATTCGCTTTCGGTAGACCTTGTGCATCATCGAGACATGCTTCTCATACCATCCCTCGGAGCAGAATCGGGAGAGCGCGGCCTGCAACAAGCCCGGAGGCGCAAGTTCACCGTACCGGCGAAGCGCGGCCAAGCGACGGATACACTCAGGATGCGCCGCCACCCATCCCACGCGCAGTCCGGGGAAAAGCACCTTCGAAAACGTGCCGCAATAGATTACCCGCTGTCCGCTGTCCATCGATTTCACGGGAAGCACCACTCTGCCCGAGTACTTCATCTCTTCCTCGAACGCATCCTCGAGAAGCGGGATTCCGTAGTGCGAACAGATGGAGAGCAGACGCTCCCTGTG
>LVBO01000081.1 GCA_001604435.1 Synergistales bacterium Syner_01 | reverse complement strand
ACGAGGTCCGAAAGATCGCGGATTTCGGCGGCGTCGTTGACGTCGACGATACGCGCCCCCTCGAAGTACGCCTCTTTCCAGTCTCCGGCGACGGCGGCGCCTATGAGACCGGACGCGTCGAGGATCACGTTCAGAAGAAAGGAGGGGTTGACCATGGCGGCGGCCTCCATCATATCGAGATGAAGCACGTTCTTCTCGAAGTTCCCCGAACGGCAGTCCATGTTGCGCCCGCCCTCGGGAGAGAGCGCAAGAGCGTGATTCGCCATAACCGTCTTATACCCGGAAATCCCGGGGAGCACGGCCTTCCGTCCTCCGCCCCACCCCGCCATGAAGTGATAGACGATGCCGCCCGTGAGGATGAGATGGTCGCACTCCAAAGCGAGACGGTTGATCTCGACGGGAGTGCCGTAGCTCGTCGTTCCCAGGAAAACAAGCTCTCCGGCATCCTCGCACTTATGGTCGATCACGGTGAAGCGCTCCGCGAGATCGGGCCCGAGAAGGGCGGCGTGCTCCTGCGGGGTCTGTTCGCGATGCGTTCCGGTTCCGCTGAGGAAGGAGATGTCGGCGTCGCTTGCTCCGGCGCGGTGCAGCTCTTCCACAAGGAAGGGAAGATAGACCGCGGTGCGCTGCCAGGAACGGGTGATGTCGCAGATGACGATGCAGATCTTCTCCCCCTTCTTCACCTTGTCGCACAGCCTCGGGCCGCCGATGGGGTTCGCGAGAGCGCGCCGGACGATCTCCTCTTCGCTCTCCGTTCTTTCGGTATGGCGGCTGTCCAGAATGCCGAGAAGTCGTTCCTTCGGTATTCGTACGTCGATATTTTCTTTTCCGAACTTCAGAGCGCATCCGTTCATGCAGTGTTTCTCCTTCCGTAGTTCCGTCCCTCGTCAAAGGGGAAAGACCAGATATGTATAGATCATCGCCAGTATACCCAAAAAGAGAAGAAGCGTCACGGAGGGGAGCAGCGTCTTCCGCATGACCTCTCCCTCTTTTCCGAGGATGCTCACGCAGGCGCACACGGCCACCACGTTGTTGGGGCAGATCATATTGCCTATCGCGCCCCCGGTGTTTTGCGCGGCGGCGATGGGAATCACGTTCAGCGAGAGATTCTTCGCCGCCTCGATATGCAAGGGATTGAACATCAGGTTCGAACCGAGGTTCGTCCCCGTGACGAAGGCGCCTATCTGTCCGATCAACACCGCCGCCATCGGGTAGAGGAAGCCCGCTCCCGCGCTCAGAGTCTTGGCGAGTGTCGATATCTGTCCGGAGAGGCGCATGCAGTTGACCATCGCCAAAAGGAAGCCCATGGCGAGAAGCGCCGGTATTACCCGCTTGAAGGCGTCCATTGCCGCCGACGGAAGCCCCTTCCACGTCCCGAAGAGGAGGGCGGCGACGGCGGCGCTGATCAGCACGACGCATCCGACCCAGACCGTGTAGCCGCCTCCGAAGGAGACGAGCGTCTTCAGCGGAAAGGAGAGACGTACCGTCACCAGAAGCGCGCTCAGGATAAAGTAAGGGAGGAGCGACTGAAAGAGATTGCGTTCTCCCGCGTCGCCCTTCTTCGCCGGAGCGGCGAAACGGAACTCCTCCGGTACGTCCGCCTCTTTTTTGGCTTTGAGCCAGAGGCTGAAAATGAGCGTCCCCGCGAGGCCGCCGAGAAGACTGGTCAACTCGGTGACGGAGAGCAGAAGGTTGCTGATGGTGAAGTTGATCGCTCCCATGAGGAACCCCAGGAAGAGAAGGTCCTTCCAAATTCCGCGGAGCGCCTTTCTGCCGAAGACGAACAGAACGATGAGCGCCGGCAGGACAATATACTCAAGAGCGGCCATTCTCCCCGTCATGGCCGAGACGGCTACGAAATCGAGCCCCGCGCTGCCCGCGCCGACGACGGTCGTGACTCCCGCTCCGCCCCAGCTCACGGGCGCGGAGTTCCCGATAAGGCACGCCGCTGCGGCAACCACGGGATTCATCCCGAGCCCGACGAGGAACGGCGCCGCAAGAGCGGCGGGAGCGCCGGCGCCGGCCGCGCCTTCGAGAAACGTCCCGAAGGGTACAGCGAGCAAGAGCACCATCAGACGCTTGTCCAGCGTCATCCCGGAGAGACCGAGCTTCACGCTGTCCATCGCGCCGGAACGCAGCATCACCGTGAGCAGCGTAAAGGCCGCGAAAATAAGCCACACGATACGGGCGCCGTCGAGCACTCCGGCCCAGCTCGTCGCCAAAAGAGCTTCCGTCGACGCGCCGAAGACGAACAAACTCGACGCAAAGGCGATCATCCATCCGACGGGAGCCATCGCCTTCGACGGATAGTTCAACCCGGCCATGCCGACGACGATCGCGGCGATGGGGAGCAATGCTGTAAAAAAGAGCATAATGTTCTTCCCTCCATACCCCTTCAGGGGAAAAATGAGGAGGCCTCCGTGAACCGGTTGAAACATGCGCAATAGTACTCCCGGGGCGAACAACAGAAAGAGGGAGGAACCCGAGCTCAGGTCCCTCCCTCCAGTGAGCCTGTACACGCTTTCAGCCCGTCGTCAGAGGATGAGACCACCAGGGACCGAAAGGAGTACTCCAAGAAGAATAATGCCGACGGGTTGTCGATTTGTTCTCATTTCGATCCTCCTCTCCGGACTGAAACGTACATTTTCCGCTGCTTGCCGCCGCATAGTATCAGGAGAACAAAATATTGTCAACGATCTATTCCGGCACAATTTAAAAAAAGCTGCTCAGCTGTGCAGCTTCGAGATGTCGAACGCGATGAGCGAAATATTGTGGGCGTGGTCGCACACTCGTTCGAGATTGCTCAGGATATCGATGAAGATGACGCCCCCGGCGGGAGTGCACTCCCCCTTGTTGAGGCGGAGAATATGGTTTTTCCGGAGAATCTTCTCCTTGCGGTCCACCTCGTCCTCGAGAGCGTCGACTTCCTTGGCCTTGAGCACGTCCTCCTCGTTGAGCGACTCGAAACTGAGGCGCACCGCACGTTCCACGAGGTCGAACATGTCGTCGAACTCACCGCGGGCGAGCGTGGAGAACTCGAAACCGTGGTCGAGCTTGTACTCGTAGAGTTCGATCAGGTTGGTCGCGTGATCCCCGATGCGCTCGATGTCGCCGACGCCGTTGACGTACGAGCCGAGCACCGTCGAGAGCTCGCTCGAAAGCCCGCTCTGCCAGATTTCCGACGCGTAGGAGGAGATGGCGCGGTTGATCTCGTTCACTGCTTTTTCCGTCTGCGTCACTTCGCCGATCATCTTCGGGTTGTTCTCCGTGAACGCCCTGCGGACGTCGGCCAGCATCAAGCGGGCGAGATCCCCCATGTGAAGAAGCTCTTTTTTCACCGCGTCCACCGCGGCGGCGGGAGAAGCCGAGACGAGCTTCATGTCCAGGTACATCGGGCCCGCGACGACGGCCCCGCCCTTGTCGGGGACGATCCGGCGAATGACCCAGACCAGGACGGGCACGAAAGGAAGGAAGAGCAGCGTGTTCGTCACGTTGAAGATAGTATGCGCGTTGGCTATCTGTCTTCCGATGTCCGCTGAGGTGGACGCCACAACGCCCTTGTAGAACGGCAGACACGCGAGGAAGATCGAGGCGCCGATGACGTTGAAGAGAACGTGCGCCGTTGCGGCCTGCTTTGCCGAACGGTTGGAGCCGAGAGAGGCCAGCACGGCGGTGATCGTCGTGCCTATATTGTCGCCGAGGAGAATGGGGAGAGCCGCTTCGAGCGGCAACAACCCCTGCGCGGCCATCGCCATCGTGAGCCCTATCGTCGCGGAGCTCGCCTGCACCACCATCGTCACCGCCGTGCCGACGAGGAGGCCGAGCATCGGCGAAGAGCTGAAAGCGAGAAAAAGGTCCTTGCGGTCGCGCAGGAAGGCCATGGAGCCCTCCATCGTCTGCATACCAAGGAAGAGCAGGCCGAAACCGACGAGGCCGTTGCCGATGTACTTCTGCCGCTTCGTCCTTCCGAAGAGCACAAGAAGAACGCCCATGCCGAGAATGGGGAGCGCGAAGTCTTTTACCTTGAAGGCAACTATCTGCGCGATGACCGTAGTGCCGACGTTCGCTCCCATAATAACGCCGACGGCCTGTTTCAAGGACATCAGCCCCGCGTGGACGAAGCTCACCGTCATGACGGTGGTGCCGCTGCTGCTCTGAATGAGCATCGCGACGAGCGCGCCGATAAACACGCCTCGGATGGGGGTCCTGGTCAGGGAGCCGATGAGCTGGCGCATCTTGTCGCCGGCGAGGTATTGCAGCGCCTCGCTCATCAGTTTTATGCCGAAAAGAAAAAGTCCAACACCGCCAAGAATTTGAAACGCACTGCTCCACGTCACGAAAACATCCCCCGCTCCTTCGTATTCGCTCCTGAAACAAACGGCATGCCCGTTCCGCCGCAAAGGGCGGTCCGGCGCCGACAATACAACTTAGTCCACGGAGTCCCCCCGAAGCATATCCTCGAACTCCTCGATCGATATGATCTCGTCCTCCATATCGGGAATCGCGTCCCGGTTGCGTTTGGCGATCTCCTCCGCGAGAAGACGGGCTTCTTCGAACTGAAGCTTCTCGTCCTCCGTCATCGGAGACGCCGGCTCCGCCGGCTTGGAGGACGCCGTAAGCACGCGCCACCCTTCTCCCTCCGCATCGTTCGCAAGAGCGCAGAGCGATACTCTCTTCATCGAGGCGCGCCTGGCCCTCTTGATAAAAAGCATCGCCGACTCGAACGGGAGACCGGCGGATGCAACAGTTTCCGTAACCTCTTCCCCTACCGTTTTCCAGAACGCCGCCTCTTTCCGTTTCGAGAGAAAGGGCGTACGCGGCTCAAGAACGTAGAGGCACGCTTTGTGCGCCTCCTCGTCCTCTTCCTGCACCACGATCACGTACTCCGCCATGAGGAACACCTCCGCCGTATCGATTCACTTTATAATACCACGAAAGATGTGGTACCATATCTTTCTGGAAGAACAACCCGACGCACTTTCGAGAGGAGTTTCAACGCTGGCGCATATAACTTTCTATCCGTGGCAATTGGACGCCTTTCAGGCGATTCGAGATACGAGCGCGGTGCTCTCGGCCCCTACAGGATCCGGAAAAACTCTGGTGGCCTATCTTTGGGCAGGCATACTCGACGAAACCGGGGAGGTCCTCCCTCCCGAAGACGGACGCATCATCTTCACCGCTCCGATCAAGGCGCTGAGCAACGAACGCTATCTCGATCTCAGGAAACTCGGGCTCGACGTGGGTATCGAAACCGGCGACTTCAAGAAGAACGAAGGCGCAGCGATCATTTGCTGCACGCAGGAGATTTATTCCCTGAAATACGCCCGCGTCCCGGGACAAAAACTCATTGTGGACGAGTTTCACTACATCTTCGACGATTCGGACCGGGCAAGAACCTACATCGACGGCATCAGGGGCACCGACGCCGCGACTTCCGTCCTGGTCATGTCCGCAACCCTCGGAGGGGCTTCCTCGGTCGTGAAATATCTTGAGGGAGTGACCGGGCGTTCCTTTTTTCTCTTTGAAAACGCGAAGCGCGAAACTCAACTCCTCTTCACGCCTGAACGCCCGGCATACATCGACAGCGTGAAGGACGCGCTGGTCTTCCTCTTTTCACAGAAGGGAGCGATGGAACTCGCCTACCTGATCGCCCGCCAGAGGAAGCGGATTCACTCCTCCAAGCGCGAACGCCTCGCCGAGCTCGCAACGATTTTGGGAGTCCCCAAGATTCAGCAGCCCCTCTTCAACGGGGTCGGCATCTACCACGGAGGAATGCTGCCGAAGGAGAAGATCCTGATGGAGGCGGCCTTCAGGGAGCGCATCCTCGACGTGGTCTGCGGAACGAACGCTCTCGCGCTGGGCGTCAATCTTCCGGCGCAGACCGCCGTGTTCGCTCAGCTTGTCCACTACCATTCGGACGCGCCGATCTCCAAGAACGAATTTCTTCAGATGGCGGGTCGCGCCGGTCGGAAGGGCCTCTTCGATCCGGGGTATGTTTCGTGGCTTGCGAAATCGCCGTTCGAGCGGCGGGGTTTTTCGACGAAGGAGATCTTCAAGGAGTTGCTGGAGGCCGCCCCGGAGAAGGCGAACGTCTCGCTGCATCCGTCGTTCGGCAGGCTGCTCCGCAAAGAAGTCCTCCCCGAAGTGGAAGCGGAGTACATCGCGCGCTACTCGCTGCCGCAGCAGGACGAATATCTCGTCGGCAACGCGATCCGCTCCGGGATGAAGCGAATCGACCGGGCCATGTCGAAGATGGTCCACAATCACGAGCGAAAAAAGTTCCGCAAGACGCTCGCCGCGCTCTGGTACGATGAAATGGACATCGAGGAAAATTTGGAGATGGCGTTTTTGTTCCACACGGAGCAATCCCCCAGCGCCCTGCTCGCCGCGCAGGTGATCCTTCCCTTCGAAAGGAACTACCTCCAAGCGCTGCTTAAAGTGAAGCGTTTTGCGAACAGGATGCCGAAAGGTTTTGCCTTCCGGTCGATGAAAGAGTTGAACAATACGGTCGACGAAATCGATCCGACGATCTACGGATTCGAGGAGAAGATCGGAGAGATCGAACGCTCGCTTTCTTCTTGAGCGGGCGAGTCTCTACAAGGAAGTGTCCGCGTACGACACCCCTTTGCCTACATCGTCGAGCGACCGGCGGACGAACAGATCGTTGTGCAATCCAAGGTCGACGATCATCCCTTCGGGAGCGCGACGTCCTTTCCCGTCGACGGAGATATGCACCTGCGGGCGGAAAAGATCGGTATTCCTGGCGCCGACCACTACGCCCACGCTGAAATCGGAAAGCTCCACCATCGTTCCCGGCGGATAGAGCCCCACGGAGAGAAGCAACGCCCGCACGACGCGTCTGTCGAAATCGGCCTCCGACGATTCCATGATCATCGAGACGGCCTCGCGGCTCGACAAGGGGTCCTTGTAGACTCTCTTGGCAGTGAGCGCGTCGAAGACGTCGGCCACCGCGGCAATACGAGCGAACAGGGGAATCTTGTCCTTCTGAAAAGCGTCGGGGTAGCCTCGACCGTTCCAGCGTTCGTGATGATTCCTGATCACCGCGAGCACCCGCGAATCCGTGATGCCCGATTCCCTGGCGAGGTCGTCCCCATGGACGGAGTGGGACTTCATTATCTCGTACTCCTCTTCCGTAAGCCTTCCCGGCTTGTTCAGAACATGTTGGGGAACTCTGGCCTTGCCCAGATCGTGAAGAAGCCCGCCGTACGTCATCGCGGCGGCGAACTCGCGGTCGCCGGGCTTCAGGCGTCCGGCGAGATACCCGCAGAGCAACCCTACGTTGAGGGAATGGACAAAGGTGTACTCGTCGCTCTCCCGAACCCGCCCCAGACAGAGGAGAATCTGCGGAGCGCGCGAAACCTCTTCCGTCAGCATGGCGGCCTGCCTCGCCAGCAAACGGGCGCCGTCGCCCAGGGAGCCGTTCTCGGAGATCCTGCGGTAGACTTCGTCGACCTGCGCGATCGTCTTATGGGCGAGCGCCGCCTCGAGAACACGAATCTTCGGTTCGATGTTTTCGATGATCTTGTCGAAGTCCTCCTCCGAAAGGTGAAAGGAGACGTCGAGCACTACGGAGTAGATGCCCCAGCGCTTCAACGTTCGGGTGATACCGGGGACGGATTCAAGAACCGCCTGGATCTCGATCCCCTTCGGAAGAAGGAGGGAACCGGTCGACGAGACCACATCCTCGACGACCCGCCCGCGAAACAGATGAAGTTCGTCGACATCGACATCTTTCAGGACCCGCACGACAGCCCCACCTCCCTTTCCTCCCGCCGCGGCTTGCGGCTTAGAGACGTATCTGTTTCAGGTTCTTCTGGGCGAGGACGATCGCGGAAATCGTCGCCGCCATCGAGCCGAACTTCTTCGATGCGTTCCCCATCACCTCGACGGAGTTGTCCATCTCCTCGGAACTGCGGCGGACCTTGTCTCCCGCGTCGGCCATCGTATGCTCCATGCGCTCCATGAAGGACTTGTTGGTCGACAGGAACTCGGTGAACGTCGAAAGCGAACGGCGGATGACGTCGAACATCTCGCTCACCCGCCGGATATCTTCCATGGCGTTCTGCACCGCGCCGGAGATCTCGCCCACCTTCGAGCCGATGGACTCCGAGGCTGCCTTGGTCTCCGCAGCGAGCTCCTGGACGTTTTTCGCCACGATGGCGAACCCGCGCCCGTGCTCGCCCGCGCGCGCGGCCTCGATGGAGGCGTTGAGCGCCAGCAGATTGGTCTGCTTCGCGATGCGCTGTATCTCCTTGGACATCTTCTCGATTTCGAGGAAGGACTCCAGAGTGCCGAACGTCGCGTCCACCGTCCGGGAGACGTTCTCGCTCATGCCGTCGAGGTCGGTGCCGGAGCGGTGCAGCTCCTCGGCAAGGTCCTCGTTCATCTTGGCGATGCGGCCGACGCTTTCCCTGGTCTCCTCCCCGCTCTTCTCGAACTCTTTCAAGAGATCTCCGAGCAGGGCGCTCAACTGGACGAAGCGTTCCGAAGTTTCGTCGATCTCCTCCTCGACGGCCCTGACGCGGCTCACCAACACTTCGTCAAGCTGCGCCATGAACGAGTTCATCAGGGTGTTGGCGAAATACGCTCCTCCCAGGCGATGGATGACCTGGGAATACTTGTGTTCCATTCCCCGTCCCTCCCCGGGATCAGCGACCATAGATGTCGTCGAGGACATCCACGCCGCAGGCAAGATTTTCGAACCACGCGAGGAACTTCTTCACGTTCTCCCGACCCTTGATCAGCGCGCCGTGCTGCGGGGCGATGTGCTCCACGTCGAGCGCCGACACCGTCCTCGCCCATCTGCGGCAGAAGGCGTTCGACGCCATATAGCGCTTGTGGAACCCTTCCATGTACTTCAGGTGCGCTTCGAAGTCCTCCGCCACGGGGTACCGTGTCCCGCGGGGGAAGATCGCCGCTCCGATATCGCCCGAGAAGAGAATCTTCGACGTCGGGTCGTACAGAGAGAAACAGCCCGTCGAGTGGAGGAAGTGAGACGGGATCAGCATCACTTTCTTTCCGTTGGAGAGAGAGATCGTATCCCCCTTGTCGGGAATGGCCTTGATGCGTTTTACGTCGTAGATGCCGAAGTGCGGAAGAAAGCGCACCCACAGCCCGGAGATGTAGACCGTCGCCCTCTCGGCCATCGACAGCCAGAGCGTGATGCCCGAGGAGACGTCGGGATCCTGGTGCGAGTAGAAAATATGGCGGATATCCTTCAGTTCGAACATCTCGGCGACGTTCGCCAACACTCTCGGGAAGACGTGCGCCCCGCCCGGATCAAGCAGCAACACCTCTCCCCCGGAAGAGACGACGTATTGGTTCGTCTGGACGGCGACCTCTTCCTCCTGCTCTTCCCAGCCGAGCATGATGAATTTATGATCCCCCTGATCGTAGAGGGTAAGCGAACTCACGTG
>LVBO01000080.1 GCA_001604435.1 Synergistales bacterium Syner_01 | reverse complement strand
GTCTTTCCCACCCCTCCCTTTCCGGAGGTAATCACGATAACACGAGAATCCACAGCAAGATCTCTCCTTCCCTCCCGATCGTCCTTTCAGGACGATATTCGGGGGCTTATAACTTCAGTTCCCTCACGACGAGAGAATCGTTTTCCAAGCTGATTACGACGGCCTTCCCCCACCATTCCATTTCCGAGCCGAGAGAGGAGCAGAGCTTCCCTCCGAGGCGCAGCTGCCTGGCTTCGAACTGGCCCGCCGAAATGCTGAACTCGCCGCCGTTCATTCCGGCGTGGACGACGCCCTTGAGCCTGCCGCGGACGAAGACGTTTCCCGAGGCGCATATCTCCGCACCTTCGTTCATGTGCCCGAGGAGCACTACGTCGCCGTCGTGCTCCACCCTCTGTCCGGAGCGCAGAGACTGTATGAGGACGAGCGAGGCGCCTCCGCTCTCTTTTTTCTCGCTCCTCGCGGTACTTGGCTCGCCGGTGGAAAACCCGGATGCACGGAAGAGTTCAAGCGTATCCGCATTGTAGGACATCCAGGAAAGAACGCGAAAATCTCCCGTCCAGGCGAACTCCGAAAGGAAACGGAGCAGGAACGACCGGGAGATCGATCTCCCCTGGAAGTCGAGGACAACCCCGATGCCGCGGGCGAGGCGGGCGGCGTCTCCCGAGAAGGCGAGCGCCTCCTTCAGCAGCTCTTCGTCCGTCTTCTCCTCCGGCAAGATCATTCGTACGCCGTACCCCGTTCCTTTCAGCAGAATTTCGGACGTCCCGCGGCGTTCGGCAACATCCTTCGGATTTTCAAGAGACTCCACGGTTTCAGCCACAGTACCCCCTCCTTCGGTAAAAAAGCTCGCTTCTCCATTATCCGCGCGGGCGGGGTGTGCGGCGAAAAAACCTTGGACCACCACCCGGTCGGCTTCCATCATCTCCTTTTACGGAGTTTTCATCCTGGATTCGGGGACGAGAAGATACGAGAGCATCTCCCCAACCATGGGAGAGGCCACGGATCCTCCGTGAAGCCCGGCCTCCAACATGGCGACCGCGACATATTTCGGGTTGTCCATCGGCGCGTACCCCACGAAGAGCGCGTGATCATCCCCGTGCGCGTTCTGGGCCGTGCCGGTCTTTCCCGCGACCGTGATGCCGAATCCTCCCGCCCTCCGGGCCGTTCCTCTTCGGACAACGTAGTCCAGGCCCTTGCGTATGATGTTCATATGGTTCGGAGCCAGGTTCAGTTCGGCAGCCTGCACCGGAAGCCTGTTCGCGAGCCGCGGACGGACAAGCTTTCCTCCGTTGGCGATCACGGCGTACATCGTAGCGAGCTGGAGCGGCGTCGTCAGCAGGAATCCCTGCCCTATGGAGTAATTGACGGTATCGCCCCTGTACCAACCTTCCTTGAAGCGCGCCTTCTTCCAGTCGGGACCTGCGACGACGCCTCCGGCTTCTCCGGGAAGGTCGATTCCCGTGGGCTTCCCCAAGCCGAAAAGCTCGGCCCACTTCAGAAGACGGGTGATTCCAAGTTTCAGGCCGACTTGGTAAAAATAGACGTCGCACGAGTGCTGAAGGGCGGTCGTCAGGTTCACCGTGCCGTGTCCCGAGCGTTTCCAGCAGCGGAACGTACGGTTTCCCAGGGTGAACGATCCTCCGCAGAAGAAGGACGTCGTCGGTGTGACCTCCTTCTCGACGAGGGCGGCGAGCCCGACGAGTATCTTGAAGGTCGAGGCCGGCGGGTAGAGGCCGGCGATGCTCCTGTCGAGCATCGGCTTCTGCGGGTCGGAAAGGAGGGCATTCCACTCCTTCGCCGAAACGCCCCACGAAAGGGGGTTGTTGTCGTACGAGGGCGACGAGGCCAGCACGAGGACATCTCCGTCATGCACATCCATCACGATCAGCGCCCCCCGGTACCCCTTCAGAAGATCGGCCGCCAGGCGTTGCGCCCCGAGGTCGAGCGTCAGATGAAGGTCTTCGCCGCGCCCCGCGGGATATGTATCTATCTCCCGGACCCTGCGCCCTCTGGCGTCTACCTCGACCGATTCTCCCCCGGGCTCTCCGCGAAGAATCTCCTCGTATTGTCTCTCGATGCCGGTCTTTCCGATCTGGTCACCTCCGACGTAGCTCTTCCCCTCCATCTGGCGCAGTTCGTTCTCGTTGATCTCGCCGACGAAGCCCGTAACGTTCGACGCGATGCTCCCCGCCGGGTAGGTCCTTCGCAGGACGGGGATAGGGAAGAGTTGCCGCGGGAACTCGGGATCGGCCACAAGGTCCGCCATCTGCGCGAGGGTGATGTTGGAGACCACGCGGACCACTCTGTAGGGCGCCCAGAACTGCCGTTTGACATCCCGCCGAAGATCCTCCGCCGACATCGGAATCCCGTGACGGGAGAGCAAATGCGCCAGATTTTCCACCATGTCGTCCTTTTCAATATCGAGAGGGTACCCCATGATATCGAAAGTGGTGACGTTCGCCGCCAGCGGAACGCCGTTCCTGTCGAAAATCTCTCCCCGTATGGGGGCGAAACGAATGAACCGGAGGCGGTTGTTCGCCGCAAGACGAACGTACGCATCGGCGTTGACGATCTGGAAAAAGTAAAGCCCTCCCGCGAGCAGAAGGAGAGAAAACAGCAGAAACAGCTTCCATAGAACAAGGCGAAGATTCATCTCCGGTCGATGGTCAGACATCCTGGTTTTTCAACCTCCACGCATAGGCGGCACAGGCAAGGAGCACCAAGGGCACAATATGACTCTGCTGCAAAAGATACGCCCGCCAGACTTCTATTCCCCGCGATCCCCACAGGAAAATTCTTCCGAGCGCTATGGGCATGTTCGCGGACCAGAGAAGAAAACCGAAGAGCGCGATCGTCCTTCCCGAGACCGGGATGGAATGCCAAATCCAGCGGATGAGCATCAACGTCATAACATAAATCAGCGAGCTGATGCCCGGAAAACCGGTCCATCGCAAATCCCAGAGGATTCCTCCCAGGAATGCGGCCCAGATCACCCGCACACCGTCCTCGGAGCGGAAGAGCGAGAGAAAGACGAGGACAAGCAAAAAAATCTCCGGGACGAGGACCTTCCCGGCGCCGAGAACCCACAGAAAATCCTGGGCATACCACGCGAGCAGATAGGTCATAACCCGGGCCTCCCCCCGCTCCCCTTCTCCCGCGAAGGAGCGCGCAGGCCGAGAATTTCGAGCGCATAGAGCTGCGAAAGGGACGCTCCCGGAAGAAGCCTCCACGCCGTGTACCCGCCGCTCGTTTCGCGGCGCTCTTCTCCAAGGCTGCCCAGCGGAATCCCCGGCGGAAGCGCCTCGCTGACCATTGCGGTGCTGATGCGCATCCCGCTCCTGAGCATCCTGTTCTCCGGAACGTACAGCAACCAGACTCCCCCCTCGCCGTCTCCCGCGACGACGCCGAGGTCTCTGGTCTCCTCTATGACCACAGGAATCATCAGGGACGACGACGAGAGCAGTTCGACCCATGCGAAGTCATCTTCCGCGCTGCTGACCCTTCCGGCGAGGAATCCGCTTTGCAGCGCGGGAGCCCCCACGACGACGCCGTCGTGCACCCCCTTGTTGATCCGCACCTCGGACCACCATGAGAGAGGTTCCCGAAGCGTGATACGCGCGTATCGAACGAAACCGTCCAGCTCTCTCCGGAGATTGCGGGAATTTTCCATCGACCAGACGAGGTTCAGGCGCTCGTTCTCCTCTTTCAGGTTTTTAAGACGCTCCTGCAAAACATAACGGTCGGCGAACCAAACGGAAAAATTCCTCGCCGTTCTCTCGATGAAAACGGCAGGGTACTCGGGATAGCGCAGAACCTCTCCGACGAAATCGACAGCCCCTCGGAAAAATTCTCTCCGGGGAGCCGCCGCAAGAAGCAGAAGGCTGGCGGCGAGAGCCAAAAGGCCGTGTATCCATTCTCTTTCGCTGTTTTTTTCCGTCATGAGCTGGCTCTCCGCCGGATGCGCCGATTACTTGGACCCCTTCTCCACGGAGAGGAGCACTTTCTTCATGTCGCCGAGATTCTCCAGGATCTTCCCCACGCCGCGGGCTACCGCGAAGAGGGGGTCCTCCGCCACGACCACCGGAGTGTTCATCGCCTTCGACAAGCGCTCCGCCAACCCGCGCAGCTGCGAAACGCCGCCGGACAGAAAGATCCCCTGATCGACGATGTCCTTGGCCAGCTCGGGAGGCGTCTGTTCGAGCGCCACCTTCACCATATCCTCTATGCGCAGCAGAATCGGCTCCAGGGCCTCGCGCACCTCGACCGATGTGACGACGTCGGCCTTCGGAAGGCCATCCGCGAGATCCCTTCCCTTGACGGCCATCTCAAGCTCCTTGTCGAGAGGGAGCGCGGACCCGATGGCGATCTTGACCTCCTCCGCCGTCGTATCTCCTATGAGCAGCGCGTACCGCTGGCGGAGCATGGCGACGATGGCGTTGTCCATCTCCTTCCCGGCGGCGCGGAGCGAGTTCGTCACCACGATGCCGCCGAGAGAAAGGACGCCGACCTCGCTGGTCCCCCCGCCGATGTCGAGGATCATGCTTCCGCGGGGTTCCTGGATCGGCAAACCCACGCCGAGCGCCGCCGCGACGGGCTCCTCGATGACGTACGCCTCCTTGGCTCCGGCGCCGAGCGTGGCGTCGATAACAGCTTTCCGTTCGACCTCCGTGACCTCCGCGGGAACGGAGATCACGACTCTCGGGTGAGAAACGAACGGTTTCCCGCCGTTGGCTCTCCTGAGGCAGTGACGGATCAGTTCCTCCGTCATTTCGAAGTTCGCGATGACGCCGTCCTGCAGAGGCCAGATGGTGAAGACCCCTCCGGGCGTTTTTCCCGCCATCGCCTTCGCTTCGCGTCCGACGGCGATCACTTCCGTCGTCCCTCCCCTGGGGCGCTTCCGTATGGCAACGGCGGAAGGCTCGCTGATGACGATCCCCCGCCCCTTGACGTAGACCACTATATTGGCGGTTCCGAGGTCGATACCGACGTCGCCGCCGAACACTCCCGTAAGATATTTGAACACCTGCTTCAGTCCCCGCTTTCTAAGGCTCTCCGGGGAGAGCGATACCACGGCTCTCACCATTGGCCACGACAAAATGTCCTAAAAGCCGTATATCCAGGATCCTCGTCCTCCGCGACACAAAATCCGTCAGCAGACGGTCTTCGCGGCTCGGCTGCAACGAACCGTCGGGATGGTTGTGCACGAGCACCAGGCCGTACGAATCCATCCGGACAGCTCTCCGTAACAGATATTTTACATCAAGATAGGCGCCCTCGGCTCCCCCGAAGGAAATCCTGTCCACATGAATCACGGATCCGTTGTTCCGGACGTGGATGGCGAAAATGTACTCTCTCTCCTCGAAAGCCAGCTCTCCGGCTATTTCGTCGACGCTCCGCCGCCAATCCTCGCCCTCCTGGACTTCTCTCCTCGACGCTTCGAGGCGCTTTCCAAGCTCCAGGGCGGCAAGGAGCACGCAAGCCTTCGCGTCGCCGAGTCCGGGAAAACCGAGCATCTCTTCCTCGGTGGCCCGCGCCAGCCCTTTTGCGCCTCCGAACTCGTTGAGCACCTCCGCGGCGAGCTCAAGGACATCCTTGCCCTTGCTCCCGGTTCGAAGCAGCACGGCGAGCAGCTCCGGGACGGAAAGAGACGAGGCGCCGCGAAGCCGAAGCCGCTCCCGCGGCATCTCTTCGCGGGGCAGCAAAGCCAGCTTCACGCCTTGTCCTCCGGCCAGAACGGGTTGTGGATGCGTTCCGCTCCGATGCTGGTTTCGGGACCGTGGCCGGGCAGCACACGGAGTGTATCCGGAAGCGAGGCCAGGCGAATCAGCGATTCGCGCAGTCTTTCGCCGTTTCCTCCGGGAAGGTCCGTCCGCCCGACGCTGCGTGCGAAAAGCGTGTCTCCCGAAAGCAGGAGCGTGTCCTCCCCGGTATCCGAGGACTCCGACACAAGGTAACAGACACATCCGGGGGTATGTCCGGGGGTCTCCAGGACGGAGATCGTCATGGCGCCGACGGTGAGTTTTTCACCGTCCCTCAGGGTGAAAAAGTTCCTGATTCCCTTGAAATCATACCCCATCCACTCCGCCGCGTTCAGGTCGGGCGAGCGAAGCATCTCCGCGTCCCCCGCGCCGATATAGACCGGGGAAGAAACTTGCTCAAGGAGTTCGGGAACCCCGCCGACATGGTCGAGATGTCCGTGGGTGAGGAGCACCGCGCGGACAACGACATCATGCTCGCGAGCGAACGAGAGAATCTCCGCGGCATCGCCGGCCGGATCGACAAGAAAGCCGTCTCCCGAAGCGTCCCGGACGAGATACGAGTTCGTCCAGAGAGGCCCCAGGGGAAATCGTGTGTACTTCATCGTAAATCCCTTCCTTTTTTATCGCATTCGCCCCGGCGCCTCGCCCGGGGAGACTGTTCAGCGAAGGCGACGAACGGAGCCGCCGCCTTTCGCGCGGAATTCAGCGGTCGATGATCAGCGTCACCGGACCGTCGTTCGCGATCTCGACGAGCATGTGCGCCTGAAAAACGCCGCTCTCCACCCGCACGCCCCTTCTGGCCGCCGCGCTCTTGAATTCCTCGTACATTCTGTCCGCGTGGCCGGGCTCTCCGGCGTCGACGAACGAAGGACGCCTTCCCTTCCTGCAGTCCCCGTAGAGCGTGAACTGGGAGACCGCGAGCATAGCGCCCCCGACTTCGAGCAGCGACCTGTTCATCTTTCCCTCGTCATCCTCGAAGATGCGGAGGTTGACGATCTTCTCCGCCATCCAGTCCGCCTCCTGTTCTCCGTCCTCGTCCGAAACGCCGAGCAGGACGCAGAGCCCCTTTCCGATGGCCCCTTTCGTTTCCCCTTCCACGGAAACGCGTGCGGAAGAGACTCTTTGCACAACAGCCCTCATGACAGCGTCACCCCCGTGATACCTGGATCATGCCCTTTACGGCATTGAGCCTGGCAACGATCAAGTATAAGTGTTCAAGATCGCGGACCCGGACTTCCAGCTTCATCCGCGCCTGATTTCCTCCGACGACTCCCGCTTTGATGCCCGTCATGCTTCCGTCCCCGGCGGTAATAGCCTGGGCGACGTCGCCGAAAAGTCCGGCCCTGTCCACCGCTTCGATTTTCAGTCGCGCCGAGAATCTGCGGGTACCGGTCGTTCCCCACGACACGCTGACGCGGCGTTCTTCACGGGAATTTTTGACGTTTTCGCAGTCGGACCTGTGCACGGTGATTCCCCTGGCCCGGGTGGAAAATCCGATGATCGGATCTCCCGGAACCGGCTCGCAGCAGTTGGAGAGAACGACCTGGACCCCGTCCGCCCCCTCGACGATGATATCCGAATCGCCCTTCTTCCCGGAAAACGAGGTGTGCTTCTCCGGCTCGGTTGGAAGTGGTTGTACCGGCGCCTGCTGAGGCTGTGTCTTTCCGGCGAGGCGCTGCGCCACCAGCGAGACGCTCTGATGGCCTCCGCCTATCGCGGCGAGCAGCTCTTCCCCGTTCGAATAGGCCGTGTCCCTGGCGATCTTGTTGAGCAGAGGGAGCAGCTCGTCGAACTCTTCGAACTCGGGAGTCCCTCTCCGCTTGACTTCGCGTTCGAGCAGATCCCGTCCTCGCTGCATCTTCTCCAGACGCTCCGTCTTTTCAAGAGCGCGGAAGTAGGCGCGTATCTTGCTCCTTGCCTTGCTGCTCCGGGCGATCTTGAGCCAGTCCCTCGAAGGGGCGCCCTGGGGCGACGTGATGATCTTGACGATATCCCCGTTCTGCAGTTCGTACCCCATCGCGACGATGCGGTTGTTCACCATCGCGCCGACGCATCGCGTCCCCACCTGAGTATGGATGGCGAAGGCGAAGTCGAGCGGCGTCGATCCTCTTGGAAGCGAAACGACCTCTCCCTGGGGCGTGAAGACGAAGACGTCCGAAGAGAGCACGTCGTCCTTCAGGCGCTCCAGAAACTCCGACGGCTCCGAGCCGTCATGATCCGCTTCGATAGCCTGCCGTATCCACGTCAGCTTCGCGTCGAGGTCGTCGAGCGAAGCGCCTCCCTCCTTGTAGCGCCAGTGCGCGGCGATGCCGTACTCGGCCAGGGAGTTCATATCCCAGGTGCGAATCTGCACTTCGAGCGGCTCTCCGGTCGGTCCCACCACCGTGGTGTGGAGCGACTGATACATGTTCGACTTCGGATTGGCGATGTAGTCGTCGAACTGCCCCGGAATCGGCTTCCATATCGTGTGGACGATGCCCAGCACCGTGTAGCACGCGGCGATATCGTCCACCATCACCCTGAGCGCGAGCAGATCGTAGAGCTGCTCCACGGGAAGCTTCTTCCGGTTCATCTTCTCGTAGATACTGTAGAAGTGCTTCGCGCGCCCCTTCACCTTGCAGCGGATTCCCTCCTCTTCAAGCCGGGCGGTCAGCACTTCGAGCGCTTTCTTGACCACGGTCTCCCGTTCGGGGAGCTTTTTCCGGACGCGGCGTCGTATTTCATAGTACATCTCCGGATCGGCGTACTTGAACGCGAGATCCTCGAGCCCGCGCTTCACCTGGTAGATCCCGAGACGGTGCGCAAGCGGCGCGTAGATCTCGAGCGTCTCGCGCGCGATGCGCTGCTGCTTGTCCTTCCGGAGGGCCCCCAGGGTGCGCATATTGTGGAGACGATCCGCAAGCTTGATGAGCACCACGCGGATATCCTTGGCCATCACGACGAACATCTTCCGCAGGTTTTCCGCCTGGTAGTCCTCGAACGACTTGAAAGGGAGCTTGCCGAGCTTCGTCACCCCGTCGACAAGAATCGCCACCGGAGCGCCGAAAGCGCTTGTCAGCTTCTCCATGGTGATATCGGTATCTTCCAGAACGTCGTGAAGGAGGGCGGCCATCAGCGTGACGCTGTCGAGCTGCATATCCGCAAGGATGGAGGCGACGTTGATCGTATGGACAATGTACGGGTCGCCGGTGGAGCGGCGCTGCTCCTTGTGGGCGGCGCCCGCCATTACGAGCGCTTCGCCGAGCTGCATCAGCTCTTCCCTGGAAAGATAGGAGATCACTTTCGACCAAAGCTCGTGCCATGCGAACTTGACCGATATGGCCCTCTCTTCCTCCGGAATCCGGCCGATGTAGCTGTCCCTCAGCTTTCCCGAGCTCTTTCTGTCAAGCTCCGCCGTTCCCCCGGCACGCGAAGAGAACCCCTCGCCGCTCTCGGCCGAGGGGCCTTGGTCGGACGCCGCTCCCGCACGTTCGGGATGCGTCCGGCTTTCCAGAATATTCTCGGTCAGTTTACTGGGGTCCATTTTTCCCTCCGCTCGTCATCTGGAACCGATCGCTCGGAAAAGTTCCGGGTGCGCGTCATTATACGACTGCGTAGTCGACGATGTATTGCAGACGTTCCTCGCCGCGCCAGCAGTCGATCCGGGGGCGGTACACCCATCCGTCCGCCCCGGCGAGCGCCTCCCGTTCGTTCTCCCCGTGAAAGGCGAGAAGACGGATTCCTCCCGCGTCGATCTGGATATGCTTGCCGTCCTTGCCGAGAGGCAGCATTCGCTCCCTTCCCTTGCGGGCGAGGAAAAACATCGGGGGCGGGTTGCCGTTGCCGAAGGGGCCGAGCCTGCACGCTTCCTTCCATGATTCAATGGATATCTCCTCGGGCGCCATCGCGATCGCCGTCACGGACGTCTCCTCGACCTTCATCGAGGAAAGCGCCCGCTGGAGGTCGCGGCGGACCGAATCCCAGTTCTCCCGGGAGACGGAAAACCCAGCGGCGTACTTGTGTCCTCCCCACGCATCAAGTTTCGACGAGAGCGCGGAGAGCACGCCGACCGCGTCCGCGCCCTCGGGAACCCGGAGCGTGCCCCGTATGCCGCCGTTCACAGGGGCCGCAAGCGCCACGGGAGCTCCGGTATTGCCGCATATCCTGCTGGCGACGCCGCTGAGCACTCCGACAGGCCAGGACTCCCCGAGAATGACGTTCGCGCCTCCGGAGAGCACCAGCTCCGCCTCCTGCGATATCTTCAGCGAAAGCGATTGACGTTTCCTGTTCAGCGATATCAGCGTTTCCACCGATTCATCGACGTTCGGGGAACCGAGGAGCACGTTCACCGCCGTGTCGGCGAAGTCCATCCTCCCGGCGGCGTTGATGCAGGGAATCACCTTCATCGAAAGGGTCTCCTCCGTCAGCGCGCTACCCGGGCGCGCGATACCGAGCCTTGAAAAGAGGCGTGCGAGGCCCTTGCGCGGCGTTGTCGAGAGAATGTCCATACCGCGGCGAACAAGCGCCCTGTTGAGCGGCGTCAACGGCATGCAGTCGGCTATCGTGGCGAGCGCGACGAGATCCATCATCGACGCGAGACGCTTCCGCGGAAGAAGCGAGTACTTCCAGGCCCACGCCCAGAGGACTCCCGTCGCGCACAGCGCCCTGCCGGCCTCGTTCTCCCCCGGCGCCGACCGGGGCGCGAACGTATGCGGATTCACCACCGCGCCGTGAAGGGGAGCGCCTTCTTCGGGAAGGTGATGGTCGAAGACGAAGACATCGACGCCCGAACGCGCGACCTTCTCCAGAATTTCTCCGTCCTTCGTACCGCAGTCCACGACGACGAGCGTATCCCAGCCGATGTCGAGAAGCCGGTCGAGCACCGACTCGTGAAGCCCGTACCCCTGTTGGTGGCGATGGGGAATGAAAAAACGCGCACGTTCGGCCTTTCCCCGGCAGAGCTCCAGGGCGAGCGCGGCCGACGACACGCCGTCAGCGTCGTAATCGCCGTACACCAGCACCCTGCCGAGCGTTCGGAGGTTCCGCCATCGGTCGGCGGCTTCCGCGGCGTTCTCTCCAAGAGACAGGTCCTCGATAAGATCCTCGAAGGGAATCTTTGAATCAAGAAACAGGCTCTCCCGCGCATCCTCCATTCCGGAACGGTCCGAAAGCGAGGGCTCTCGCTCATCCCCGGCGGACAGGGTCCGGCTCTTGAGGACGGCCGCCGTCAGCAGCGAACACCCTATTCTGTCCGCAAGCTCCAACGTCGAGGAGTCCGGCTGAAAAAGACGAAGCGAAGCGGAACGACAGAGCGCCGTCACAGGACTCCGTTCCCTTTCCGCTCCGCACTGTCGTGTCCGCGCCGTGCGCAGTTTCCGGCGCGGCTGTCGTACGAACATCTTCTTGTCGACTGAAAACACTTCATACATTTATCCTCGTTTCACCATGCGATTGAACGGAAGACGCGCCTCGGCGCCTCCTCCGCCTGCTCGCCGAGTTTAGGCGCCCGAATTCAGGGGCGGAGCTCAAGGGAGCGTTCCGCGGAAAAATGCGGAGCCTGCTCTCGAAGTGCCTTGCAGCTCCGCTTCATTTCTCTTCTTTTGTTTATTGTAGTCGGTGAGGATGGAGAAGTAAACTCCCGAAAGAATCTACTTCTCGCCATCGGGCCGGAGCCCGGGCCAGAGCGGAGGAATCTCCTCCTCCGGAAATTCGGCGAGCTTTTTGCCCACGGAAGCGCGCAGGAAGTCATCCACCCAGCGGAAAACGTCGTGCCGCGCGATCGATTTCCGAAGAAGGCGCATCCGCCGCTTTTTTTCATGGTCGTCCATCGTAAAGCCTTCGGCGATCGCCCCCGCGACGGCGTCCACATCGTACGGATTCACAAGCAGCGCCCCCTTGGCGAGCTGGATTGCCGCGCCGGCGAATTCGCTCAGGACGAGAACGCCCTTCCCGTCTCCCTTGCATGCGCAGTACTCCTTGCAGACGAGATTCATTC
>LVBO01000581.1 GCA_001604435.1 Synergistales bacterium Syner_01 | reverse complement strand
TTCCGCATTCTGTTCGCGTACCATTCCGGAAAGATAGAGAACGAGGAGATCACCTATCACGACACGCGGGAGATCTTCGAAAACGGCAGAGTGACGGGCTATACCGGAAGCCCCCGCGCTCTCTTCGAGCAACAGAATCAAAAACTGTGCTCCGAATTTCTGAAAGAGAAAATCGTGAACCGCGAACCGCTCGGCATGGAACTGGTGAAGGAAGTGCATCGCTTGCTGACCGCCGGAACATACGACGAACGCAGGTATATCGATAACGGTGAGCGGCCGGGTGAATTCAAAAAGCACGATTACGTAACCGGAGTTCATGAAGTCGGATCGTCCGCCGAAGATGTGGAAAAAGAAGTCGCGGAGCTGATCGCCGAGATAGACGCCTACGAGGGCGATGATGTCCTCAAGGCGGCCGCCTATTTTCACGCGAGGTTCGAATATATCCACCCCTTCGCCGACGGCAACGGCCGCGTCGGCAGAACCCTTCTGAACTACTACCTCATGATCCGCGGTCACCCTCCCCTTATCGTCCACGACGAGGAGAAGGGAACGTATTACGCGGCCCTGCAGCAGTACGACGAAGTGGAAAATTTGGCCCCTCTGTACGAGTTTTTCAGGTATGAGACCGAAAAAACGTGGGCGAAAGCCTTGACCTTGCTTGACGGCGCAAAGCCCGATCGCAAAGGCCTGTCGGATTTCACCGAAGAAACCCGGTAGCTTTTTTAGGAGCCACTTCAGAAGGTGCTGTGAGGAAAAGATTATCGAAAACGGGATAGCGTGCCTGGATATGATCAGGATGGAGATGCGCCTGGACGAGAATGCCGAACAGGGAGAGAGCCGGGGGAGAAATACTCGCGGAGCGGTTGCGTAGATCTTTTCCCTCCCGTGGACGCAAAAAGGGGGATTTATTATGTGGAAAAGCGGAGAAAGGAGTTCTCGGTCGGCAATTCTACGTGCGCAGGCGCGCGGATGCGAAAAAACAGCGGGCTTCATGGCGTCGTATGAACCTTGGAGAAAGGAACTCCGCAGCCGGCGCGGAGCTGCTTCCCATCTCGTAGCCGCCGCCGGGCTCCAGAGATTATGAGACTCTGGGACATCTTCCTTCCGGGGGTCGTCGCGTTCCTTATCGCCGCGTTCGTCTGGCGGCTCGCGTCACGGCGCAGAAGCATCCCCTGTCCTGTCTGGCTGCGCTGGCTCGTGGAACTGGACAATCCATTCACGAAGACGAATCGAGCCGCGTTCATCGTCGAGACGATTGCACTCTCGTCCGGCATGACGGTGCTGGACGCCGGGTGCGGTCCCGGGCGTCTGACGGCGCCCCTCGCCCGAAGCGTTGGCCCTTCCGGGCGAGTCGTAGCTCTGGACATTCAGCCAGGGATGCTTGCCCGAGCCAAAGCCAAGACGGAAGCCGCAGGGTACACGAACGTCGAGTTCCTTGCCGCCGCTCTCGGAGACGGCATGCTCCCGGCCGGCCGCTTTGATCGCGCTGTTCTGGTCACCGTCCTCGGAGAGATTCCCGACCGCGCCGCCGCTCTTGCCGAACTGTTCCGCACCCTCAAGCCCGGCGGCATCCTTGCCGTCGTCGAGGTTATCTTCGACCCGCACTTTCAATCCCGCGCGGCCGTCACGAACCTGGCGCTCTCGGCCGGCTTTCGTGAACGAGCGTTTTTCGGCCGCAGCCTGGCGTACGTCATTCACTTCGAGAAGCCGGGCGAAAACGCCGCGTAGCGCTTATCGTCCGCCGACGATTGTATCGAACCGGCTGTCGAGACAAACGCCGAGATCAGTCGTCACAAACGCTCCGTCCAAAAAGAGACTGAAGATCGTGGCCGGCGACGGGCAGGCGCGGGCCTGTTCGCCGGTTTCGATCTTGACTGTCTTGAGCGGCAGGTTGCGCCTTTCGGCAGCGGCAACGAGAGCTTCCGTGACGTAGTATTCGGTGAACGGGCATCGATTGGAATAATACGCAACGATGCCGGTGCGGTGCGGGCATTCGCCGCGGCGGGCAGCCTCGTTGAAAGACGGCTTGATGCCGGAGGACTCGAAGCTCATCGACAGCAGACTGAACCCCGACGTGATACTCTCGATTGTTTCGAAACCTTGTTTCAGCAGCCATTTCGTATCGCTCATGAAGTGATACTTCTTCGTCCCCACCACCGTCGCAAGCCCGCTTTTACCCTGCTTCCTCGCGTCTTCGATCACGCTCTGCAACAAGGCTTTGCCGTGCCCGTGCCCTTTGAACTTCCCGGAAACCCAGAAACAGCCGATCATCAAATAACCGGAGGCTGTTACCGGAACCCAGGCCTTCTCGGCGGGCCCGTACTCGATAAACGCCTTTGCCCGTTCGTCAAGACGCCGGAAGACGTATCCGTTGTCGAATTCCGTCGCAAGCCACCGTTTCTTCGACTCGTAGCCCTCGGCGCACTTCTTGTCGGAAATGGCGCAGCAGATGTGTTCTTTCCCGATGTTTTGCTTCGTCAGAGTGAGATACGCCATCATTTTTCTCCTTTCCCGTGCAATGTCATCGCAGTGCCCGTTTCCCGGCGGAGGACGCCTCGCCCTCGTCCACGACGATCAGGTAAAATCCAGGGAATAAGCGCTCCATTCATCGCGCGCGAACGAGTCTTTCTCGATTTCGCTGAAAACCATGAACTCGTCGTTTCTCTCCGAAAAAAGTGTATCATTTTTTGCGG
>LVBO01000580.1 GCA_001604435.1 Synergistales bacterium Syner_01 | reverse complement strand
AATCGCATATTGCGATCGATTCTTCCGGCTTCCAGGTCTGATGATCGAGATACGGACCCAAAGCGCTCTGATTTCAGGAGATCATAACTTTCTCCAACTGACCCTGCACGGCTTTAGTACGAGGGTGGTTTTCTCCCAGACGATTCTGGAATATCGTAAGAGCGCCCTCGTATTGTTCTTTAGCACCATTCAGGTCGCCCATCGCCTGCAAGACCCTTCCTACCTTCCTATATTGTTGACTTGGATCGCGACGTCAAAGCCGTCATCCTGGCCGCAGGCTCCTCAAATCCCACCCATGTCACCCGGGGGCCTCAAAGCTGAGTCCCCTCCGGAGATGACGCGCATCCGTTCGATCTCTCGGAGCAAGATAGCTAGCATCGATTCGGGATAAGGTTAAATCCATCACCAACCAACGATATTCCGCTATGTTCGCATACATCCAGGCAGCCCTGGATAAGGCGGAGTACAAGCTAATAGAAGACACGTTGCCGGTCTTTGGAGAGGTACCGGAGCTGGAGGGCGTCTGGGCCGCAGGTGCGACGGTCGAAGAGTGCCGAAAGGAGCTGATATCCGTCATCGAAGGCTGGATTGCGCTGCGCCTTGCGATGGGCGACTCCATCCCGGTGATCGGAGATGCCGCCATAATAGTCTCCACGGAGCCGATGGCCATGGTCCGGGCTCGTTCCTGTCTCCAGAGCCGAGCTCATCCGGAGGCTGAGTAAACTGGGCTTCGATGGGCCCTATTCAGGATCCGGTCATGCTTACATGGTACGGGACCATCTTTACGTTACAATACCCAACCCCCACCACGGCGAGGTGATAGGAGCAAGCCTACTGGTAGAGATTCTGAGGAAAGCCAGGATAAGCCGCGAAGAATGGTTTTCTGCAGCCTGAAGATGGAACAGCCTTACACGGAACCGTGGTGACGATCTTTCGCCCGCCCGACCGGAAGGGCGGGCGGCGCAAGGAGGTCCGCGGATCGCGGGCCCCCGCCACCACGCCATCGGATTAACGGGGCCCCTCTATCCCCTCCACTCCGAACGGAAGCGATAATGCGCGAGATCTGATAGATAGTCCCTGGGATCCTCATCTCTCCTCAAACGGCCACCACTTCCTTCAGGACCGCATCTCGGACCCGGGGTTTTAGATTCTTCTTCATCACCAGATCCACCTTAACCCCCATCTTCTCTCCCAGCTCTCGTTCGAGCCGGACCAGCTCCCAGAGAGTTGGTGCCCGTTCGAACTCCACCAGAATGTCCAGGTCGCTCTCACCGTCCGCCTCACCTCTGACGTAAGATCCGAAGACCCCCAGACGCTTAACCCCATAACGATTCGCAAGATCGGGGATGCTTTCCCTCAGCATCTTGACGATCTCATCCAGAGAGGAGCTATCTGCAGTTGGCGACTGGCCGGCCATGGTGTCACCCGACTTTTTCATCTGATACTTGAAATGCTTCCGGGAGATATATCCTTTTTTGAAAACTCCCGGCCCGCCTTTCCCCCGCACCCTTGACCGCCGCCGCTCTGGACGAAGGACCGTCTCAGAAGAGAGAAAGAGAGGCCACCAACATCGATACTACAGTTCCATCGCGACGACCCCCGCAAAACCGCCCGACCGGAAGGGCGGGCGGCGCACCAGCAGCGAACCCGCGGCCCCGCCAGCACGCTATTTAAAAACCCGGCCCGCGATCCCCCCTCCACAAAAGCATAATTATACCAAGCAAGCATCAAACCCCTTCCTCTGAATGTTGGTCTTGCACGGGATCTGGGATTGCTCCCGCTTTCACCTCTGGGCAGAATCGTCAGCTCTTCCGGCAGAGGTCAAGCCGTCGAGGGGAAGAGCATCCAAGAAGAAACCGAGGCCCCACCCCTTCGCCGTCCCAATAGAGATGCTCACTGACGAGATGGCGACGATCTTCGGGATGGACCCCTCCGGCGCCGAGCCGATAATATGCAAGCTGCCCGCCACCAAGAGGGGGCCGCTCCCATCCCCTTGGCTCATCAGGGAAGATCGGATCGACCAAGAGCCCTCGGGCCTATCCCCGTGGCGCATAGACTCCCTCGCCTTCGACCCCCGTTCTGCCCTCGATATCCTCCTCGATCTGCCCGTCCACCCGCCCCCCGGCATAGCCTTCGCCAGCTCCCTCCGGCTCTGGATCGTGGCGGCGAGGCTCTCCCTGGAGATGATCGCCCGCGAACAGTTTGCTCCCGTCGCAAAGGAAGGCAAAGCTCGATGGAGGCCGATCATCGACGAGGACGACCAAATCCGGCTTCAAACCCTGGCAAAAGCCCTTCCACCAACCTGCCTCGCCTTCGAGGAGGAGAGCTCGTCGAGGAAGAGACCTGGAAGAGGCGGACCAAAACCCCTCCAGCTGGTGACAAGCTTCATCGACGAGACGACCGACGCCTTCGTCCGCCGGTCCCTCATCGCCGAAGGGATCGATCTAGAGCCAAAACCCGGCGGCCGACGGCCGAAAGCCGCGCCCCTCCCCCACCAGTTCCTCCGGGCGCTGGCCGACGAAGACCCAGTACTAGAAG
>LVBO01000079.1 GCA_001604435.1 Synergistales bacterium Syner_01 | reverse complement strand
GGTTCGATCACTTGAGCGTGCGGAGGTCCTGGACGATCTCCGTCTTGGACTCCGTCTTCGCGTCCACTTCCTTGATCACCTTCGCGGGCGATCCGGCGACCACGGTACGCGGCGGCACGTCCTTCGTCACGACGGCCCCGGCCGCCACGACGGCGCCCTTTCCGACCCGCACTCCTTCCAGAATAACCGCGTTCGCGCCGACGAGCACGTTGTCCTCGATCACCACGGGCGTCGCGCTCGGGGGCTCGATCACCCCTGCGACCACCGATCCGGCGCCGATGTGGCAGTCCGCGCCGATCTCGGCCCGTCCGCCGACAACGACGTTCATGTCGATCATGGTCCGTTCGCCGATCACCGCACCGATGTTGATCACCGCGCCCATCATCACCACGGCGCCCTTGCGCACGTCCACCATGTCGCGGATGATCGCGCCCGGCTCGATGCGCGCCTCGTACTTCGTCAGGTCGGCAAGGGGAACAGCCGAGTTCCGGGCCGAAATCTCCACGTGCGCGGAGCGGATCTTCCCCGCGTTCTCGACGAGCACGCGCTCCACGTCGTCGCGGTCGCCGAGCAGAATGCCGAAGTCCTTTCCGCCGATGAAGGTGACGCGTTCTCCGTCCAGTCCTTCGAGCTCGCCCGCTATGTACGCCTTGGCGGGCGTCTTTTTCTTCGACTCCTTGATGAGCCGTATTATCTCTTCAGTCCGCATGAAAGGACCTCCTCGAAAGTGTAGAATCCGGGCGCGGCCGAGACCGCGAACTCCGCGGCCTTCAGCGCGCCGAGGGCGAAGACGCTCCGTGAAAGCGCCCGGTGCGTCAGCGTAAGCACCTCGCCCTCGTTCGCATAGATGACCGTATGGTCTCCAGGGATCCCGCCGAGACGCAGAGAGTGCGTCGGGCAGTCGCGCCCCGTCGCCTCCCGGAGGAGAATCGCCGTCCCCGAAGGCGCGTCCTTCTTTTTATTGTGGTGCGTCTCGCTGATCTCGACGTCCCAGTCCGCAAAGAGCGGGGCGAACTCGCGGAGCATCATCTTCAGCAGCGTGACGCCGGTTGCGAAGTTGAAGCTCTGCACCACCGCGACCTGTTCCCCGAGCGTTCGCAGCTCGGCGAGCTGCTCCGCGGAGAGGCCGGTCGTGCCGATCACCAGCGGGCAGGCGAAGCGCCGAGCCGCAGAAACCGTTGCGGAGAAGGCCGCCGGAAGAGAGAAGTCGACCAAAACCTGCGGCGCGCCGTCGAGCGTTTCGCCGTCGACGTCGAGGGTGAACGCGAGTTCGTGCGCGGCGAACGCCTTCCTGATCTCGCCGCCCATCCTCCCCGCAGCGCCTACAAGGCCGTACCTCATAGCGCCGTTCCGCACTCCTTCATGGAGGCGTCGATGATCGCGACGCACTTCTCCGACGCCGGAACGAGGGGCAGACGAAGTTCGTTGCGGCAGAAGCCGAGCCTGCTCGCCGCGTACTTGACGGGGATAGGATTCGCCTCCACAAAGAGGTTTTTCATGAGCGGGAACATCCTGTGGTGCAGCTCGCGCGCCTTCTCCACCTCTCCGGCGAGGGCCAGCCGAATCATGTCGGACGTCTCGCGCGGCATCACATTGGAGAGCACGGAGATCACGCCGTCGCCGCCGCTGTTCACAAGGTGGAAGGCCTGATCGTCGTTCCCCGAAAGGATGGCGAAATCGGGGCGTTCCTTCTTGATGAGGCGCACGAGCATATCGATCTGCGCCATGTCGCCCGCCGCCTCCTTGACGCCCGTGATCGTGCGGAGCTTGCTCAGGCGATGGATCGTCTCCGG
This sequence comes from Synergistales bacterium Syner_01, assembly GCA_001604435.1. GTDB lineage: Bacteria > Synergistota > Synergistia > Synergistales > Aminobacteriaceae > JAAYLU01. The sequence goes on along the minus strand of LVBO01000079.1, from coordinate 2,067 downwards.
CGCGATGTTCGACCCGGTTCGCCCGGGCACGTTATAGACGACGATCGGCGTCTTCACGCTCTCCGCGACCGCCTTGAAGTGCTGGTAGAAGCCCTCCTGCGTCGGTTTGTTGTAGTACGGCCCCACCACCAGCAGACCATCGGCTCCCAGTCCCTCCGCCTGCTGCGACAGCAAAATCGTGCTCGCCGTCGAATTCGTCCCCGTGCCGATAACGACGGGAACCCTTCCCGCAGCGATCTTCACCGCGAACTTGATGATCTCCGACCGTTCGTCGGCGGCTATCGCCGGACTTTCACCGGTGGTTCCAAGGACGACGAGGAATTCCACGCCCCCTTCGATCTGCCAGTTCAAAAAACGCTCGAAACTCTCGTAATCCACGCTCCCGTCCTTGAACGGTGTTATCACCGCGGTACCTGTTCCTCCAAACATCGCTCGCACCTCCTGATCGTAGTGTCGGTTCCCTATGCAAAAAGGCCCGTCCCCGAAAGGGACGAGCCTGAACTCGCGGTACCACCCTGATTGGACATGTCGAAATATGTCCCGCTCGGACCCTGTCACGGAGGTCCAGGCCGAGAATGTACTCCGGCGAACACGATACGCGTTCGTCTTTCCATTCCAGCTCACCGGGCTTTGGGCCTTCTTCTCCACCGCCGGAACGTCTTTCAGCCGATGAACGTTCCTCTCTGTTGCGATCTTCACGGAAAAAGGCGATCCGGTTCATCGCTTTTTCGAATCTACCGATATGTTGAGTGATTTTAGGCAAAGAACGCCGATTTGTCAACTGCGAATTTTGCAGCTGTGACGGGACAGCGATAATGTCATCCCTAAACGGGACAGGGATCGCGTCCCGGAACGAAGGGAAGGGAAAATGTCATCTGTCATTCTAAGTGAATGATGAGGAGCGATGTTTTCTTGAGTCTGAAAGAAACGACGAAAGCGGTGATTCCGGGCGGAGTCGTGAAAGGAGAGATGACGGCGGCGGAAGGAGCGGCCCGTCTCAAGCTGAGCAAACGACACGTCTTCCGTCTGAAAGCGAAGATCCGGGAAAGGAGTGCGGACAAAATCTAGGAAAAACGTCACTCTCCGTTCTTTTTTCTTATGAAATCCGAACGCCGAGAATACTCCCGATGTATTCGCCGTCGCCCTCCACCACCGGATCGAGTTCCCCCCGCATAAGCGTTGCTTCCATAAAACAACCCCTTGATAGTCTATTTTCTTGCGGCGATTCAATCTCTCCCGCTTTCAGGACGCAGTATGCTTCTCGATCGCCTGAATGATCGCGGGCCAATCCTCGCTATGCAGTTCATGCCCGGTTCCTTCTAGAGTCAGTAGCGTCGAATCGCGGATCGCCGCTTTCAGGGCGAGTCCGTGCGCATAGGGGAGCACAGGATCATCCGTGCCGTGAATGATCAGCGTCGGGGTCGATATCTCATCGAGTCGACCGAACCATTCTTCTCCTCCCGCCAGAGAGGCATGATTGAACATGCTCGGCGGGCTCGCCGCGCGGTCGAATTCGGCGCCTGCAAGTTCGCGAGTAGCCGCTTCATCGAACTCATGGGCGGAGCCGGAGAGCAATCGCCGCGCGCCGACTTGGTACGCGACGGCCGCCTTGCGGTCTGCCCATTCCACCTCGCCCGCATGCCGGTGATAATCGAGGACGGCCGGATCCATGGACGGCATTCCATCGTCGGCGTCGGCAAGACGTTCCGATGCGATCAGGGTCAAACTTCGCACATTGTCGGCATTTTTCAACGCAACAAGTTGCGCAAGGAAGCCGCCGAGCGACATTCCGACGAAGTGAGCGCTCCCGATCCCGTGGCTGCGGAGGACGCGGACGGCATCGTCCGCCAAATCTTCAACCGAGTAGTTGATCGTGCCCGGAGGATAGAATGTGGAACGTCCGGTATCGCGGTGGTCGTAGCGAATAACATAACGCCCCGCATCCGCCAGGAGACGACAAAAGGCCTTCGGCCACCATATGCCCGAAGCCGTCGCTCCCATAATCAGCAGAATCGGCGGATCGGCGGGAGAACCGAACGATTCGGAGTAGAGAGAGATTCCGTCGAC
>LVBO01000579.1 GCA_001604435.1 Synergistales bacterium Syner_01 | reverse complement strand
CCGCAAAAGCGGAGTCGCCGTGAACGAAGGAAGGACAGGGAACATCGCTCGTTCTCCCTTGCCGCGATTCACGCGTCGACTCTCTTCTCAGAAGAGCGACGAAGAACAGGAAACGACAGAAACTCCGCAACAGCACGGCCACCGAATAAATGGCGCCTGCGGCTCCCGCGAGGCCCAACGCCGTGGGGAAGGAGACGATCCACCGTTTGACGTACCCCGGGAACGACTGAAGAAGCGTCCCGAAAAGGGCTTCACGCCGCGAGAGCCGGCCCTCCCGCTGCGCCTCGGCGACGATGGCAGCGCCCGCCCTCGACGACCCGAGACTCACCGCTATGGCGAAGAGCAGATCCGGACTCAGTCCTCCCTTGGCACGGCGCTCGTCCGCCCCCGGCAGAAGGAAGCGCATCACGCGCTCCGGCACGGAGGCTGCGAGGAGCAGCTTGCCGAAAGCAAGTCCCGTAGTCACGGTGACCACGAGCAGCAGTTCTCCGTAAAGAAGCCCGCGCCAGTCCGCAGCGCCTACCACGAAGAAAGTCCCCTCTGCGGCCGCCGCCCGGAAAACGAGGTGCGCAGGGTGTTTCGAAGATGCGCGCTGCGAATGCAGCTCCCCTCCGAGAAATCAGGGCTCTCTTCCTCCCGGCGAATCCGTTCGTTTCCCGAGACGAAATAGGCTCCGAGAAAACAGGGCTTCAGCGCCATCGCAAAAGCTGCACCACGCTCAGATACTCGGAGGATGGAACGAGCGCCTCTTCCCCCTCCACAATCCGCTCGTCGGGAAGCCCCGCCCTGTCGATCCGAAGCATCGTCTTCCACGGCCCGCTGCGCTCCACAGCGCCCCGCAGCTCTTCTCCGAGCGCGGACGGCTTGTAGAGGACCGCAGCGTCCGCCGCCGCGAGCATTCCTTCGATCCGCGCGAGCGGCGCGGTTCCCGGAACGACGGAGAGCGGTTCGCTCCCCAGCGCCAAGAAACGCCCCGCGCGCGACGAGGCCAACGAATGTGCCGAAACTCCCGGGACAAGGCCGAGTTCGACATCCGGCGCCATGTTCTTCAGAGCGTCGTAAAGATATGCCGCCGTGGCGTAGAGGGCGGAATCGCCGATGACGGGCAGCGCCACGGAGGCCGCGTTCTCCCATCGCGGGCGAAGCCGCGCGAGTTCCTCGCGCAATATCGCATCGCGCGCATCGTCGTCGCGAATCATCGGAAAATGGACGGGCAGCGTCTCGCGGACAAGATGCGCTTCCAGTATCCGCCCCGCCACGCTCTCCCTCCCCTTCTCCGAAAACGGGATGAAGACGGAGTCCGCCTCCTTCAGAATACGCAGCGCCCGGAGCGTCATCAGCTCGGGATCGCCCGGGCCGAGGCCCACTCCCCAGAATTTCATCGTTCGTCTTCCTCCTCGTCCCCGGAGAGCATATGATCTTTTGCTCCGGGTAGTTCATCCTTTTCTCTCCGTCCTCGTTCAAAAACCGCACGCAGCATCTCCACCGACGTTTTCATACGCAACAGCGACGGACGGCTCACGTCCTCCTCGGGAAGCAGGACGATCTCCGCTCCGTGGAGGCCCGCGATCCACGGGCGGGAGAGGACGTCCTCCTCCGTGACCGGATTCATCGCCCCCGTCTGGACGATGTAGACGTCCAACCCCTCCTCCGCCAGCGCAAGGAGACGTTCCTCCCCCCAGTTCGCAAGAGGACTCCCGGGACGCAGCGGATCCGCGGACGCCGCGACATTCACCCCTCCGGCGAGCGTGAGCAGCAGAGCCGCCCAGGAGTCGGGCGCGCAGGTGCGAAGCCCCTTCCCGGAGGTCTCCAGAAAAACGAGCGGACGTGCGACATCCAAGGGGGGAGTCTGCGCCTCCAGAAGAGCGAGCGTCTCTTTCCAGAGGTAAACGCCGTCCTCCGCCCCGAGCAGTGCGGAGAGGCGCTCAAGGTACGCGTCCATCGTCACCGGAATCGGCGGAGAGAGTGAAACCACGGGAACGCCGCTCCGCTCCAGCGTCCTGAAAACGCCTTCATTGATGCTCTCCGCAAGCGGGCGGACGAGCACAAGATCCGGCGCAAGCGCA
>LVBO01000578.1 GCA_001604435.1 Synergistales bacterium Syner_01 | reverse complement strand
ATGTTAAACCGCTTCGGAAGGACGTGCTCGCGAAGTGTTATGGAGGAGACATCACACGAAAGCGCAAGCTCCTCGAAAAACAGAAGGAGGGGAAGAAGCGCATGAAGCAGATAGGGCGCGTTTCCATACCCCAGGAAGCCTTCCTCGCATTTTTGAAGGTAGAAGAGGATGAGGAATAACGTTGGGGAGGAGATTGCGCACCGCATTGCTGCCCATGGACAAAACTTTTCTCTTTATTTTCATCTTCCGTTCTGCGCGGGAAAGTGTCCCTACTGTTCGTTTTTCAGCGTAGTACCGAGAAGCGGGGAGATAGAGGAGTACTGTCGTCTGCTGCATTCGGAGATCCGTTTTTTCGGAGAGCGTCTCTCAGGAAGCGGAGTATCCGCAACGACGATATACTTTGGCGGAGGAACGCCGTCTCTGCTCGCTCCGGCGGAGTGGGAGCGGCTTTTCAAATGTTTACGCACACATTTTGCCTTTGCTCGGAATTTAGAGATCAGCATTGAGGCAAACCCGGACTCTCTCTCCGAAGAACATGTACGGCTCTGGAAGGAACAGGATGTCTCCCGGATCAGTATCGGCGTACAGAGCTTTCAAGACGACGAACTCCGCTGGCTCGGACGCCTTCATGACGCGGACCGCGCCCGGAAGGCGCTGGCGATGTGCGTTCGGTCCGGTTTTTCAACGAGCGCCGATTTTATGTTCGGGCTCGCCGGTCAGAGCCTTCGCTCGTTTTCCAGCTCCGTTGCGGAGGCGATCGCTCTTGGAGTCGAGCATCTCTCTCTGTATCAGCTCTCAATCGACGAAACGAGCAGCTGGTCCGTCAATCCGCCGGAAGGGCGAAAAGACGGGTATCCATTCTACCGGTGGAGCCAGTGGTATCTTCCGAAAAAAGGGTTTGCCCAGTATGAAATCTCAAGTTTCGCCCGGCCCGGGAAAGAATGCCGCCACAACGGCGTCTACTGGGCAAACGGACCGGTGCTTGCTCTTGGCGCGGGAGCGTGGGGGTACGCGAACGGAGTTCGCTATCGCAACGAGCGGACGCTTGCCGATTATGCCGAAGCAATCCGGCGCAACGGGCAATCCGTTGCCGAAACCGAAACTCCGGATGCCGGCAAGCGCGCGCATGAAGCTGCTATCCTTCTGCTGCGTACTTCCAAGGGTATCGACTTCGATGCTTTTTCCACGCGCTATGGAGCGGAAGAACTCTCGTCGATTCTAGACACTCTGGAGAACAATGCTCCGCCCGACTGTTTCGAACGGAGCGGCGCATCTTTCGCGCTCTCGCCAAAGGGGATGAGGGTCGCAAACTCTCTATGGACTCTTATAGTGTAAACAGTGCTCAGGAAAGGAAGATGCTGCCGATGGAATACGGCATGATACGCTTTACTTCGGAGGATTCCTACGTTGTAGAGGATATTCTGATTGTCCTCTCCCGTTTTTTCCCCGCCCGCCCTGTGAAGGGATACTCCGTCGAGGTGGTTGATTCGCTGCGCGGAGGTCTTTCCTTCATCGACGGAGAGGACGATGCGGACACCCTCGGCAAAGGACTTCTTCTTTCTCTTGCACGAGTCTACGTTTCCATGGACGAAACGGGCGGAACCGTGCTGATCGCCGCCGACTCGATGGAAGAACGGGCTCGTTGGATCAGCACGCAATGGAAATCGCGTTCAGGCAAAAATTTCAACGGAGTCATTCACCATACGTACCCGGGAAACGATTGGAGCCTCGTCGGAATCGCAGCGCCAGGTTGGATGGTACTCTTCGATGATGAAACGGAAAACGCCGAGCAGGACTGGCTAGAAGCAGATCTCCGCGTTGCATACCTTCC
>LVBO01000577.1 GCA_001604435.1 Synergistales bacterium Syner_01 | reverse complement strand
GAGAGGGAGAGCATGACGACCGAAAGCGCCGCCGCCGTCCCGATCTCCCCCTTGTAGACCGCCTCGAAGACGTCCACGGAGAGCAGCTTCGTCCCCGGCGAGACGATGAAGATCAGCGCGCCGACGGTCTGCACCGTGGCGACGAACGCGTGGAGCGCCGTGGCGATCATCGCCGGGCGGGCGAGCGGGAGGACGATCCGGAAGAACGCCCCGAACGCGCCGTCGCCGAGCGTGGCGGCGGCGTCCTCCGCCGAACCATCCTGCCGGCTCAGCACGCTGACACCGGAGCGAAGCCCCAGAGGCAGCTCGCGGACCACGGTGAGGATGAGCACGAGCGCCCACGTCCCCGCGAGTATGATCGGCGGCTGATTGAACGCCAGAATGTACCCCACGCCCAGAAACGTCCCCGGGATGGCGAACGGCGCGGTCGCCAGAAGATCGAGCGCGCGCGACGCCGTTCCCGGACGCCGGACGACGAACCAGGCCGCGGTCATGCCGCCGAGGCTCGCCAGCAGCGCGGCGGAGGAGGCGAAGAGCAGCGTGTTCAGCATCCCGCGCCATCCGCGCAGAAAGGCGTTCTGAAAGTGGAGCGCCGTGAGGTCGAAGTTCGCGCCCAGGTGGCGCGTGAAGGCGGCGAGCAGCACCGAGACGAGGATCATGAGGACGAACGCCGAGAAGAGCGCGGAGACGCCCCACAGAAGCGCCGCGAGGGGGCGCGGAAAGGCGAACGGCTCGGGAGGACGTTCGGCGGTCTGCCGCGTCCGCTCCCCCGCCGCCTGCGCCCTTCGAAAGAGGAGGAACGCGACCAGGCAGATCAGGAGCAGCAGCGTGTTCATCGCCGAGGCCATCTCCAGGTTGTACGAGCCGATGAGCTGCGAGTAGGAGGCCGACGCCAGGGTGGCGAAGCGTCCTCCCAGAAAGAGCGGCGTACCGAAGTCCGCCATGGAGCGCATGAAGACGAGGATGCCCGAGGCGAGGAGGCCGGGGCGCAGCAGCGGGAGCGTGACGGTGCGAAAAACTTCCGTCTCGGAGGCGCCGAGCGTGCGCGCCGCGTCCTCCGGACG
>LVBO01000576.1 GCA_001604435.1 Synergistales bacterium Syner_01 | reverse complement strand
TTGACTTCTCCGCCATTCCCCAGCTCGTACGCCTTCAGGAAGCGCGTGAAAGCGTGCTGCTCTTAAAGGAGATACTGGACCGCGTCGGGATTCCGCGCTACGACCAGATACCCGGAGCCGGAGAGGTTGCTGAACAGAAGCTCGTCCACTGGACGATTCCGAAGACGGAAATACGCCTGTATCGCCTGTCTTCAGGCGAAGAGGAGGGAAACTGGGTCGTCCACCCCGAGTCGGTGGCCGAACTGGAACGCGCGTACCGCAGAGTGCGGCATCTTCCGTATCTGCCCGGCGCAACCGAGAATGCGTACCATCAATTCATCACCACCCCGGGATCGTTTTTCCCTCCCAAGTGGGTGCAGCAACTCCCCGAGTGGTCCACCGCCCTTGTCTATGAACAAACTCTCTGGCAGTGGATCGCTCTGTTCATCTGGCATCTGTTCTTCATCGCGGCCTTGGCGGGCGTCTGGATGCTCTGCCGGAAACTCGCCGAACGATCGACTCCTTTCCTCGGCCAGGCGCTCCGGATCATCCCTCCCGTCGCGCTCGCTCTCGGGACGTTGCTCATGGGCTTCCTCATAGAATCGAGGCTGAACATCACAGGGTCGCTCTACCTCTCGCTGAGAAACATCTTCGCCGTAATTCAGCTCATAGGGTGGGCGTGGCTGAGCGTCCGCCTGGCGGAACTGATCGGCGAGACGCTCATTCTATCCCCCCGTATCGACCCCTCCGGAGTTAACGCGAGCCTTGTCAGGACGATCGGCAAGCTCCTCGGCATCGCAGCGGCGACGGGCGTGATCATGTACGGAGCCTCGGAAATGGGCTTCTCGCTCGCCACGATCCTTACAGGATTCGGAGTCGCCGGTTTGGCCGTCTCGCTGGCGGCCCAGCCTACCATCGAGAACATTATCGGCGGCATCATCCTCTTCAGCGATCAATCGGTCAGGGCGGGCGAGTTCTGCCGCTTCGGCGACAAGGCGGGAACCGTGCTCTCAATCGATCTCCGAACCACGAAGCTCGAGGCGCTTGATCAAACCGTCATTTCAATCCCGAACGCCCATCTCGCGAAGATGCAGATTACGAACGTCAGCCGCCGGAGCAAATCTCTGCTGCAAAAAACCATCAACCTCCGCTACGAAACGACGCGCGACCAGCTCCGGTGGATACTGGCCTCGATTCGGGACGTGCTCCACGCGCATCCGAAGATCTACGCGGATCCGGCCCCCTTCGCCCGATTCGAGAGCTTCGGGAAATCCTCTCTCGACGTGCTCATCTTCGCCTACGTCAAGACGAAGAAGTGGTCCGAGCTGATGGCGATCCAGGAGGACATTCTCTTCCGCGTCGGCGAGATCGTCGAGAAGTCCGGCTCCGGCTTCGCCTTCCCCTCGACAACGGTGTACACGGCGAAAGACGACGGCCTCGACAAAGAGAAGGGCGCAGCCGTCGAAAAAGAGGTGCGGCAGTGGCGCGAGGAGGGCGCGTATCCGTTCCCCGACACGCCGCTGGAACGAATCTCGACGCTCCCGCGAACCGTAGACTACCCTCCGAAACTCTAGCCACCTCAAGAGCCGCGCCGGTCCGGCGGATTCGCCCGTACGGCGCGGCCCCCCCTCGAACCGTTCCGCCAAAAACTTGTTGCCGCACGAACACACTGCCTCGTCACAGAGGAAATGATTCTCTGTTGCAAAAATATACTCTTTTTGGTAGAGTACCGGTGAAAAGCAAAGAGTCCATTTTTTCAAAACAGGCAGCCGAAAAGAAGAGAGGGGGAATGCGTCGGTTTCTTCGGACGGAGCGTCTGCAATTCGTGTTCGGCAGTCCTCCGCCCCCCGAAGGGATTCTGGTTTTCTCCGGAGGGCGAAGTGTTCAGGGTACCGGAAAAACTTAAAAACGGAGGTCAAAAAATGTTCACTCGCTTGTCAAAGAAAAGAGCGCTTCTTGTTCTCTTTCTCGGTACGTTGCTTGCAGGCTTCTTTCTCTTCGTAGGATCGGCCGCCGCCGAACCCACGCTTCTTGAAATCTTCGACATCCTCAAGACGAAGGAGTTCGTCGACTTGACGCACACCTTCGACACGGAAATTCCGCACTGGCCGGGATTCCCGAAGGAGAAACGGGAGACGATCTACTGGTACGA
>LVBO01000575.1 GCA_001604435.1 Synergistales bacterium Syner_01 | reverse complement strand
AATCCTCCCTCTCCACAGAGCCAGAAACGTGCTTTTTGACCGGCAACTGGCTATAGAGCCATCACGAAAAAGGGAGTAGCATGGGTTCAAAGAAACCATTTCGGGGGGATGATCTTCATGATACTGCGCATACTGTTTCTTGGTGCACTCCTGCTCCTTCCGCGGCCCGTCGCGGCTGCGGAGACGCTGAACGTCTACACGATCTGGTCCGAGCGCTATGCGACGGCGGTCTTCGACGAGTTTACCCGCGAGACGGGGATCGCTGTCAACTTTTTGCGCTTTTCTTCCGGCGAGGTGCTGGCGCGCCTGATCGCCGAAAAGGGGAATCCGCAGGTCGACGTTTTTTTCGGCGGCATCGCCGACGCCTTCGTCGCCGGGAAGAAGGAAGGAATCTTCGAACAGTACGTTCCCGAAGGGGCTGAAGTCATTCCGGCCGCTTTCCGCGACCCTGAGGGGTACTGGACAGGGGTTGCCATGAACCCGATCTGCTTCATGTTCAACCGCCCGTTTCTTGAGAAACATGCGCTTGAAGCGCCCGCATCGTGGCAGGATCTGCTGAACCCCGTCTATCGCAACGGACTGATCATGGCGGACGCGAGGACGTCGGGGACGGCGGTTTCCCGTCTCTTCAGTCTTGTGCTCGCGATGGGAGAGAACGAAGCCTTCGCCTACCAGAAGAAGCTGGACGAAAATATGCAGCAGTACACGAAGAGCGGCGCGGGCGGGGCGCTTCCTATCGGAAGAGGGCAGGCGGCGGGAGGCGTTTTTTTCCTCGTGGACGCGCTTGAAATGCAGCAGACCGGGTACGACATCGTCATCGGCTATCCGCTCGAGGGCGTCGTTTACGGAGTGGAAGCCATGGGTCTGGTGAAAGGCGCGAAGAATCCCGAGCTCGCGAAACGGTTTCTGGACTGGGCGGCAAGTCCGAACATGCAGCGCCTCTACGAGCGGGAGAAGATCAATCTGATTCCGACGCACCCGGAAGCGACGCTGGAGAATCCGTCGCTGGACATGAAGGATGTGAAACTCCTGGAGCTGGACATCGAATGGTCGGGAAAAGAGCGGCAACGCTTGGTCGAACGCTGGGTGAACGAGATCGTCCGCTGAGGACGAAGCAGCATCGGGGAAACTATAAGAACGCGCCGCGAGTCCATCCCCGCGGCGCGCTCTCTTCGTTTTTCTTTGCCCCCGCTCCCAACTCTGCCTCAAGAGAAGAGTTTTTCGAGCAGCGCGAGCACGACTTCGTCAGGTTCGAAAAAGGGCGGAGACCAGGTATCCGGCCGCAGCGAACGACGATTGAACGAAGCGTTCACGACAAAGTCGCCGATCACGGCGCCGTAAACCCACGTTCCTCCGTCTTTGTCTCCCGAGCCCTGTTTCGATATGCGGAAACGGCCCGCTTCCAACACGGTCTTTCCCATCCCCTTCAGCATCTCCGGCGTTGTTCCCTTTCCAAGCCCGAAGCGCGCCGCATGGAATTCAAGCGTTCCGGCTGGATCGTCGGTCGCCTTCGTGTCGAAAACCGCGTAGTTCATGACCACGAGACCTTCATAAACCCCTTCCGGAGAGCGCTCCAGCTTGTTGTTCTTGAAGTCGAGGTAATAGCCCACAACGGATTTCTTCTTCGAGTAGGCTATCGTCCCCGCAAGCGCGAGGAAACGGTTCGGTCCCGGATCCGGAAAACCGCGCGCTCCCTTCAGGCCGACCTTGATCTCCTTCTTGTCCGGCGTCGAGAATACGATCTGGTAGTCGGTATTCAGCGTCTCCTCCGTGAGATAGTAGCCGTTCTCGACGTCCTCCCGTCCCTTGTGCGTGCCCTCCGGAGTGCCGGTAAGCCCCGTCATCTCCAACAACATGCCGTGCAGGTCGAGCGGGATGCGAAGCCCGAATACCGCATTCTCCCCTCCTGCGTCGGGCGTTGGACTCGCCTTCTCTTCAGCCGGCGTCGGCGTCGGAGCGCTTCCGATCACCGAAAGCAGTTTTTCGAGCGCGAGATTCGTCTTTTCAAGGGATTCTCGTGCGGCCTCGTAGCCGGGGAGAAGCGCGTTATACGTCTTTTTGATTTTCTCAAGCGTCGAACGGAAACGCCGCTCGTCGCCCTTCACCCGAGGAAACCGCCGCAGGTCCGAGGCGATGGACGCTTTCATCCTCTGCAGCGTTCCTAGTTCGGGCCCGAACTCCTCGGGGATCGTTCTGTCGGGAGCCCGGACCGAGTCCGCGTCGCTCTTGATCACCAACCATCCGGGAACGCGCCTCTTCCCGTAGAAGTAGGAGTAGCCCCTGCCAAGGGATTTTTTCAACCTGTCGTGTTCGGAGATCGCCTTTCTCCATGTATCGTAGTTCCGTTTCATAACGGCGGCGCCGTTCCCCGCTTCTTCCCCCAGGGCCGCGATCGCGTCCTTCTCCTCTTGCAGCATAGCGAGCGTATCCGCGAGGTCGGCCAGGTACTCCATCCGGCGAAGCTCCTTCATTCCTTCGGCGAGCGTCTTGAAGCCGTCGAGATTTCTGCCGTGCTCCGCAACGATGAACTTGATGTCTCCCGCGACGGCGAGAGCGGACTTCCCTCCGGCAAGCTCCTTCTCCACGGCTTTTATCTTGGAGTGAATGACCGCGCTGTACTCCGCAAGACGCTTGAATTCGGGAGGGTATCGCTTCGCCGCCTCTTCCGCGCGCTGTTCCACATCCGGGAGCGAGACCTGTGCTGCTTCCTCCAGCCTGCTTCGCAGATCGTCCAGCGCTCTGCTCCTGTGGATGTCGAGAC
>LVBO01000078.1 GCA_001604435.1 Synergistales bacterium Syner_01 | reverse complement strand
GAGTTCATCGCGTTGACATGGGCGATGCGGAGCATGTTGGAATTCCCCATGTCCAGGTTGTATGTCTGAATGACTTTCACATCGGTCGACGTGTTCGGATCGAAACCGGGGATCTTCTTCGCCTCGCCCGCCGTAACGACGGGTGCGGAACTCCGGGGAGCGGACGCTACGGAAGATACTGCCGCCGGAGCGGGCTCTTCTTTTTTGTCTTCATGCACCGCAGGTTTTGCGGGTGTCTCCGCCGCCGGCGCCGGGGCGTCCTGAGTAACGGACGCAACCGCTCCGCTTTCGCTTTGAGGGCCGAAAATCTGATTAAAGGTCTCGCTTGATGCCGCGGGCCTACTGGAGACGAACTTCATCGTCTTCGCCTTCGCCGCAGTGACCGGCTCGATCTTGTCGCCGCGCCGCACCAGGCTTAAACTACAGTTCGACGCGACGACGCATGTGCTGTGTCCGCTCGCAATATCCCGCACCTTCACAACGGCGAGCGGCATTTTTTCTCTTCCCAAAGACTCTCCGCTCATCCCGAGAATCGTTTTCCCTTCGGCATAGACCAGATACAGCTGTCCTTCCTTTGCCCCCATCGTCGAACCGACATCGATGAGGACCTCGCTCCCGGACACGTTGAGCACGTGGGAACTCTCGCCTCCGAGTTCCGACCGGATTCCATGCGCCAGACGACTCACCGCGTCCGCTATCGCCCGCGCCTGAAGACCGCCGAACTCCGCTTCGGCGAACGAAAGCCCCATCACGGAGACGGCGGAAGCCGAGTTCGTGGATGTGCCGCTCTCGGAAAGAGCAAGGCGGGTTTCGCTCGTCGTCGTGTCGATGAGTCGGACGTCGATGGTCGCCTTCGCCTCATGGCCCCCTCCGCCTACGGCAACGGGGATGAAGAAAAGCGGAACCGCGCCGCCCGACATCTTCTCGCTGAGTTCGGTCACGGAACCCATCAGGATATACTGGACTCCGGCGATTTTTCCGACTTCGATCGCGGTGCTCATGTCGACGAGTCCCGACATGCTCAGCTTGATCTCCTGACCGACCTTTGCAAGGCGTTCCCGCTCATAGACCGCGATCGTTTTCGAACTCGCAAGAGTGCGGGTGAACAGATCCGTCACTATGTCGGCCTGCTCCTGCGAGACCCCCTCGGCCTTGCTGTCGAAGCCGATGACGCCGATACGGATTTTTTGTTCCGAGGCCTCGACGAACGTCCCGATGCAGACGAATAAAACACAAAAAACCAGCAACAAAAAGCATTTCTTCATAATCGAACCCCCAAGGATAAAATAAAAAAAGTTCCTACAGTTCCCAGTTCACCGTCTTCATCGTTTCGACGTGCTTGATCACCGAATTTCGCGTCGCGGTGGCGAGCAATCCGCCGGTCTTGCCGGACCCGAAGGCCGCTATCGGCAACACTACTCCCCCTGCGGTCTGGTTCGCCGCGCCCTGCTCCGCCGCCGCGTAGACGACCTCGCTCGTCGCGGTGTCGATAATGCGGATGTCGAGCGTCACATACGCCGTGCGCGAAAGCAAACCGCCGACGATCCCAGGCAGATAGACGACGCCTCCGGTCGAGTTGTAGTAATAGAGGGTCACCGCGCCCGTCATCGTGTACTGCGCACCCTTTATCTTGCCGAGTTCGGGCGCCGTCGATTCGTCCACCAGTCCCGACTGCCCCAGCTTGATCTCCTCCGCCACGTAGTGCAGCTTTTCCCGTTCCAGAAGATTGAACAAACCCGCTTTGAACAGCTCGGTCGTCATCAACTCGGTGATCGCCGCCGCAGGGATGCCGCACCCGGCCTTGTTGTCGAACTGCCGTACCGAAAGCCTCGGCCTCTGGGAAATCGGCGCTGCGAACGCACCCCCCGCGAAGATCGAGAGGCAGAGGATCGCAAGAACGCACGACACTATTTTCTTCTTCATGAGATTCTCCTTCGCTCCGGCGCGTTCCGCCCTATTGGAGCATCTTTTGCACCGCGAGCTTCGCGGCGGCTTCTATCGATTTCTGCGCGGCCTCGTCCGGCGTGTACCCGACCTGCTTCCCCATCACGGTGTCCGCGTAGATCATCTGGCCGCCGGAACTCATCACCATGATCGCGAGGGACGAGGTTCCGGTGTAGAGCTGGAACTCGTTCAGGACGGGCTTCCCCGCCTGAAGCTGCGCCGTGATCATCGTGCTGAAGCCGTACTGTTTGCTCAACTTGATAATTGCGTCCGCATTCCCTTCGAGGGCCAGCGCGGCCGCCTTGCTGCGGCGGATTGCCTCAAGGCGTTTCGGATCGACCACCTTGTGCCCCTTCGCGAGAAGCTCCCTGGTCAGTATGGAGGCGACAGCGGCCGAATGCTGAACCGACGGCCCCTTCGTCAGCACGGCGATCGATCCTTTCGGAAGCTCCGCAAACCCGCTCGTGCCGAAAAGGCACAGCAAACAGGCCATTACCGCAAGCGCACACAGCTTTGTCCCTTTATTCAACCGGAACATCCCCCTTCATCAGTCTGTTCAACGGAACGTCGACCTTCAAGTAGTAGAGGGCTCCGTCCGTTTTCTCCGAATAAATTCGTACTTCGGCGATCTTCCCCGACACCGACCGTACATCGAACTTTCCATCGAGCAGTTTTTGCCGCAGCACCAGCAGATTTCGCCTCGCGTCGGTCAGCGCGGCCCTTCGGCCGAGCAGCCTTCCCTGAGCCGTATCTTCCGGGATGCGACCGACACCCTCCGCTGTGGCAATCCCCTGCTCACGGAGGAGAAGCCCGGAGTTCAGCGTTTCCGGAATCCCCGGGTCACGCGGCATCTCCGGATTTTCTTCCCTGAGCAACTGCGTCTCCGCGCCCGGTTCCCCGTTTCCCGAAAAGAGCGCCGGGACCGCCGCCGTCAACGCTCCGGCAGTCGCTATGCAGACGCACACGACGAGGAAAAACCTGAAAGGACGCGGCGCTTTTTCTCTACGAAGTCTTCTCACCTGTTTTTTCATTCAGGACGCCCTCCACTGTGACGGACGACAGGTCTTCAATGTCGTATCCAAGATCGGAGAGCAGCGACGCGACCTCCTCCGACGTCATGTCGCACACGACGTCCAACTCCAGACGTTTGCTTCTGAACAACCGCTGGTAGACAGCGGTTACCCCCTGCACATCCTGGAGGCTCTCCTTGAGCTCTTTTGCGTCCTTGAACGTCATGTTGGAGAGCTTCACCTTGATCGTCCTTCCCGGAATTCCACCCGCGGAGCCGGATATGAGCGTGTAGGCTATCTTGTGCACGATGGAGCCGCTCGCTTTCATGGCGGCAAGCTGCAATCCCTTGATCGCCCCGTCCTCGACGGAGACGCCCTTCGTCTTCTCCTCGACGGTGTCCGATCCCAGTTGATACGCTGTGTTCGCCAGCACAGCCTTCAGCTGGACCGTGCTTCTCACCCCGTAGATTCTGACCCCGCTGACGACTTGGTTCGCGAAGGAACTGGCGTAGGCCTTCCCGTAGATCAGGACATCGGCCTGGAAGTCGCGGGCCAGTTGTCGAAAGACCTCCGGATCAGCGCTTTCACGAACGGCGTCGAGGTCGATGTTCTTCAGGATGCTCGCCTGCGTCGAATCGACAAGCAAATAGCCGGCCTTCTCGAAGACCCGCATCGTTTCGCTTTCGGCTGTGGACAGGAAAGATTTCTTTTCGCCGATTCGCTCGTCGAGCAGCACCATCACCCTCGGGTTGCCGAGAGCGTCGAGCACGGCAGGCCCGAGAACCCCGTCAAGAGCGGCTTGCGCAACATGGCAGATCGCCGTGATGTAGAGTATCCCGTCGTCTCCGACCTTTTCCCTGACGATATCGAACTTCTTGACTATTCCTGTCGTCTGAGAAAAGACCTTGTCCTTGACTACCTCGAAGTTCTGCATCTCGGTAATTCCGGAAACGTACGCTCCAAGAGCCTTTTCAAGCGCGTCCCTGTATGCCGAGCGCTTGGCGGCGTCCCTCGCGCCGTTCTTGTCGCCGCCCTTTATCGGAGCGAACCCCTCGGCTTCGACTTTGATGAGCTCCCCCGCGGCCTGAACTCCTGCGGAGAACGCAGGAGCGGCCGACAAGAGGATCATCAGAAACACAACAAACAGCTTCCGCATACGCATGTCTTATTTCACGACGAGGAGCACTTTGCACTCTTTGCGGAAGTCGTACGAGCTGCCGCGGATCTTCGCCGCCGCGGAGTTCGGGATGACGATATCGACGTTCCCGGTCGAAAGGCGGATTGCTTTGGTCTTGACGGGATTTGGAGCGACGCGGAGTTCGCCCTGGGCGTAGTTGATGTTGTTGTAGTAGGAGCAGATTCCCGACTGGAGCATCGAGGCTTGGTTCGCGAACTCGACGCCGTAGACGGCTCTGCCGCTTTCGTCGAAGACGCGGAAGGTTACCGAGGGAATCAGCGGAAGGTGCCGTACGTCGATAACGAGGCCGGTGTACTTGCCGGAAGCCTTGGGCGCGGGCGCCTTTCGTTCGGTCTCGATAATGATTGTATCGACGGGAACCCTGGGGCATACGATGGAACGCACTTCAGCGAGCTTGATCCGCCCGGTGACGGTATAGGCCTCCCCGTCCCACTCGCCCTTGAGGAGCTCCACATTCTTGATCATGCCGTGCACTTCGGAACGGACTCTGTCCTCGGCCATGAAATCGTCCATGGTCGTCCTCGCGTCGACCTGCACTCCGCCCATGAACTCGAGCAAATTCCGCTGAAGGTCGACGATCGCGCCGCGTCGCGCCAGTGCCTTCGCCTGCGCGCCCTTCATGTTTTTCGGGGCGACAGCCATTCCCGTGGCTTCGATATGGTTCTGCGTCCAGTCGATAAGCCCTTTTTCCTTTTCCGTGGTGATGGGGTGCAGTTCAATTTCAACTTCCGTCGCGAATGATATGCTGCCGGCAAGAAACACAATCATCATAAGTACGCACGCAAGTAGACGCTTCATGGATTCATCCCCCTATCGGTTGGTCGAATATGACGCACCCTTGTTTGTCGTCGGCTGTCCACGCCCCCTTCGTTTTGGGCATACTCTTCGAACATCGCACAACACCATAGGATCCCGAAAAAATAGAATCCCCCTTTTTTATTTCTTT
The DNA here is from genome assembly GCA_001604435.1 of Synergistales bacterium Syner_01. Classification (GTDB taxonomy): domain Bacteria; phylum Synergistota; class Synergistia; order Synergistales; family Aminobacteriaceae; genus JAAYLU01. The sequence goes on along the minus strand of LVBO01000078.1, from coordinate 1,714 downwards.
TGCGAAGCGATCCCCGAGGAAAAAAAAGGTTTACGAATTCATGAAAAACAACGACAGAAACAAAAACTGTTCGAACACTCTGAGCGTTTTCGGTTTGATAAAGATTCTGAGGGAAGCACCTAAGAAAAACAAGGTTTTTGTGCATTGATTTTATTTTTATTCATTCTGTTCATTGTATTTTTTGTGTATTTCACCCCGAAAAAAGCCGAGGAAAGGGAAGCCCATACCGGCTTCGCCTTTTCCTCGGCTCTTTTCCTAACAGCTATTTATTCAATTAATTGCGCTTACTATGTTCTTGACAATATACTGTCTTACGGCTTTACCTTCACGAAGAACACTGCCTGTTTCTTCTCGATGTCGGACTTCAGAATGATGCCGTCCTTGTCCTTGGGGTTGTGGAACTCGTCCATGGTGAGCGTCGCATGCATGAGCTTCAGATCCTTGGTCGCCTCGAGCGCGTCGCGGACCTTCACAGGATCGTCGCTGCCCGCCCGCTCCATGGCGTCCTTCACCCAGTAGACGCTGTCGTACGCCATAACGGCATTCATGAACTCCATGCACTCGGTGCCGGTCTGCTCCTCGTACTTCTTGAAGAAGTCGGCAAGCGTCGGGTCGGCCTTGTCGACGTGGCTCACCCAATAAGTTTCGCGCATCGTGTCGCCTGCGATCTCCCACATGAAGTCGCCGTAGCCGTCTCCGCCGACGATCGGCGCTTCGATGCCGAGATCGCGGGCCTGCTTCACCGCAAGGGGAAGCGCCTTGCCCATCGTCGGGATGACCAGGACATCGGGGTTGGCTTCCTTGATAACGGTAAGCTGCGCGCGGAAGTCGACGTCTTCGCCGCGGTGCCCCTCGTCCGCGACGATCTCTCCGCCGAACTCCTTGAAGGAGGCGATGAAGAACTCGCGAAGACCGTGGGAGTAGTCGCTGGACACGTCATAAAGAATAGCCGCTTTTTTCTTGCCGAGATCCTTCGCCGAGAAGTGAGCGATCATCTTTCCCTGGTAGGGATCAAGGAAGCAGATGCGGAAGTTGTAGGGACGGACGTTTCCCTTCTCGTCCACGGTGACGAGGGGGTTCGTGGGGAGGGTTCCGATATGGGGAACCTGTCCGCGGTTGAAGACGGGGGCCGCCGCGATGCACAGGCCGCTGCCGCTGGGGCCGATGACGACGCTGACCTTGTCCTGCTCGACAAGACGACGGGCCGCGTTCACCATATCTTCCTGCCGCGTACGGCAGTCGTACATAATTACCTCGACCGGTCTGCCGAGGATTCCGCCGGCGGCGTTGATCTCCGCGACGGCGATTTTGACCGACTCGACCTCCGCAACACCGTACGCCGCGAAGTCGCCGGTCACAGTAGCGATCTCGCCGATCCTGATCGGGTCCGCCGCAAAAGCGGGAGCCGCCATCATGCACAGAACAAACACCAGCGCCAGCATCTTCCGAACCGTACTCATACTCCTCATTCTTTCTACCTCCCATACAGTATGTGATCGCGAAGCACGAAACAGTACCGCATTCGAGAAAAGACGGTCGATTTTCACCGGCCGCCGGATCTCCACAGAGAAAGACGACATTGGTCCGAAATTCTTTGTACTCCTAAAGTACATAATACTACATCGGCGCGTTTTTCGCACCAGTCTTTCGACTCTTTTCAGGCTGCTCGCCGTCACTCGTCGAGGTAGGAATCGAAGTACCCCGAGATGTAGAC
>LVBO01000574.1 GCA_001604435.1 Synergistales bacterium Syner_01 | reverse complement strand
ACTCCGAGACCGCTCGTACAGTTCGCCTGAGGATCGATATCGACAGAGAGCACCGAATATCCTTTACGCCCGAGTTCCGCCGCGAGATTGATGCATGTTGTAGTCTTTCCCACTCCGCCTTTCTGATTCGATACCGCAAGAGTAATCACTCCCGAATCACCTCCACCATTTAATTTTTTCCGCAACGCCTGTTTTTCTTGGGAACCGGGAATGAAGATGTGCTTCTTTTTTCCATAGAAGCAGATAGCGCTCCTTTTCACCTGTCGTATAGGAGTGAATCTCGGGGGCGGAAAGGCCAAGTTTCGACCATTTTCCCTCCATCGGCTTGATCTCCTCCGCATAGAGCGGTCCTTTGAACGCGAGCATACGCCCCGAAACCGCAACAAACGGAGCAAGGTATTCAACAAGCACATAGGCGGCGGCAACAGCGCGGGCAGCTGCAAAGCGATACGCTTCTCGCTCTTTGACTGCATGTTCTTCGCAGCGGGCACAGACGATTCGCACGTTTTTCAGGTCCAGGGCGGAGGCCATTTCGCCAAGCGCACCGCATTTCTTTCGAACGCTGTCAAGCAAGGTCACCTGAAGGTCCGGACGACACAACGCCCATACAAGACCGGGGAGCCCTCCTCCCGACCCCACGTCGAGCACGTTTCCGGACGGAGGCAGAGAGGAAACGGAGTGGAGGCAATCAAGGATATGTTCATTCCAAAGTATTTCGGGGTCGCTCGGTCCCGTCAGGCGTATCTTGCCCCCGTACGACGACAAAAGCGACACGTACTCCCGTAGTTTTTTTTCATGTGCGCGCACTAGCGATTCGATAATTTCCGTCACTAAGTTTCTCCTTTCGACATACAAAAAGTGTCATCTTCGCTGCAATGCTTTTTTTGTTTCTGATCCGATGCGTTACAATGATTCGTATAAGGAGGAGCGATATGCGCCTGTACGATTCCATTCTACAAGAAGTTCTGATAGCTCCCGACGGGGAACCCGACAATTTGATCATCGGCTGGAAGGGGAGTTTTCTCTCCCTTGCGGACGGCCGATGGGGCGTTGGATCCACTCCGCCCGAGGGAGGGGATCCCCTGTCTCCTCGTGAGGAGCATACGCGGAACATCCTCATGTGCGGGGCGCACGGTCTTGCCCGCCTCCTCGTATCCCCGTACCCGCAGGAGTTTTCCGCCGCGTCCGCTTCGCTCGCCGCGCTTGCTCCGGCTCCCGCCGAAGGGGAAGCGCTCGAATCGCTTCTTCCACTTCCGGAGGGGGGCCGAGTCGCCCTTCTTGCTCCCGACCCATGGGTGATCGACTTCCTGCGCGATTGGAACTGGAAGATATCCATCTTCGACGACTCCCGCCGCGGGCTTGATATCCTTCCCGA
>LVBO01000573.1 GCA_001604435.1 Synergistales bacterium Syner_01 | reverse complement strand
AGGTGAACCCGCTTGCGGTGGCCGACCGCGCGATCTTCGTCTTCGCCGACGAAGCGGGATTCATCGCGCAGCTCTTCGTCTACGCGGCGGTGCTCGCTGCGGCGATGTCCTCCGCAAGCCTCTTCCTCTCCATCTGCGCCGGGATCATCTCCAGAGACCTGCCGAGCGCCCTCGGGATGAAGGTTCCGGAGAACCGGCAGATCACGGCGTCGCGGATCACGATGTTCGCCATCGGCGTCATCTCCATCTTCTTCTCCATCTACAGGGGGGATATGGTGGCCATCCTCGGGACCTTCGGCTGGGGCACGCTGATGAGCGCGACGTTCCCCGTCTTCATCATCGGCCTTCTGTGGGACCGCGCGAACGAGGCGGGCGTGATGACCGGAATGATCGCCTCTCTCGGGTTGAACCTGCTCTCCCTGACCTCCTTCAAGTGGCCCGGCGGCATGCCCGGATACTTCTACATCATCGCCATCGCCGTCTCGCTGACGGTCTTCGTCTCGCTGATGACGAAGGAGCAGAAGCTGAACAAAAAGTTGCAGGCCGTCATCGACCTGTAGACGCGTTCTTCCGGTCCGTCTCGCTCGTGCGGGCGGGCCGGAATTTTTACTCATCCTAAGGAGGAGATCGAAATGAAACTTCTCGCCCTGAACGGGAGCCCGCGGGCCGACGGTAACACCTTCCGCTACCTGACGATGATTCTGGAGCGCGCGAAGAGCCTCGGCGCGGAGACCGAGCTTGTTCAGCTCGCCGACAAGAACCTCAGGGGGTGCAGAGGGTGCTACGAGTGCATCGCCGCCAAACGCTGCACTCTGGACGACGACTTCCAGGGCATCTTCCCGAAAATGGCGGAAGCCGACGCCATCCTGCTCGGCTCGCCCGTCTACCACTCTTCGATCACCGCGGAGCTGAAAGCCGTTCTCGACAGGGCCGGTTTCTCCGGCCGCTGGGCGAAGAACGAGATGAAAAAGGAAGGCGAGAGCTACACATGGGGGACGACCGCGCTCTCCGGGAAGGTCGTCGTGCCGGTGAGCACCGCGCGCAGGGCGGGGCACAACTTCGCCTTCGCGCAGATGCTGCTCTGGGCCGCGGCGAACGACTGTCTCATCGTCGGCAACACCTACTGGAACGTGGGGGTCGCCGGGAAGGGCGGCGCGAAGAACGCCGAGGAGGACGAAGAGGGCGTCGGCATCATGACGAATATCGCGGACAGGGTCGTCGCCCTGCTGAAGCGCCTGTAAGGAGGGAGCGGACGATGTCGAACAGCTGGATAGGCAACTACTCGTTCTTCCGCGCCCGTATCGACGCTTCGCGGGAGGCCGTCTACGACCTCGATACGGAGACGCGCTACACCTACGGCGACCTGGAGCGGCGGGCGAATCTGCTGGCGCGCTACCTCAAGGAGCAGGCCGGAGTGCGCAAGGGGGATCGCGTCGCCTTCATCGCGCGGAACTGCATCGAGATGATCGACGCCTACTACGCCACGGGCAAGCTGGGCGCGATCTTCGTTCCGTACAACGCGCGCCTCTCCGTGAGCGAGCTGGTGCAGCTCGTCAACAACGAGACGCCGAAGGTCCTCTTCTACGAGGAGGTCTTCGCGGATAAGATCCCGCATCTGAAGTCGGGCTGCTCCGTGGAGAAGTACCTCGTTCTCTCCCCGGAAAGGAACCCGGAGAGCGACACGACCTACGCCGAGGCGACGGGGCACGGGAACGACGCGTTCGTCGGCTGCGACGAGCTCGATATCGAAGACATCCACATGATCATCCACACCGGCGGGACGACGGGGCTCCCCAAGGGCGGGCTGATCTCGCACCGCTGCGAGCTGATCATCAACAAACAGTTCGACCCGAAGAAGACGCTGGAGGTCGTCGAAAAAGAGCGGATCACCACGCTCTTCGGCGCGGCCACGATCTTCAGAATGATGGTGGAGCTGCCGGAGTTCGCCTCCGCGGACTTCTCCGGCGTGAAGTGGATCATGGCGGGAGCCGCCCCCACCCCCATCAACATCATGGAGAAGTTCTGGGACAAGGGCGTGAAGTTCGTGCTGGGGTACGGCATGACGGAGGCCGGTCCGAACAACATCTCCTCGTGCGCGCACCTCATATCCGACGACGTCATGAAGGCGAAGTACGCCTCGGTGGGCAAGCCGATGTACCTTTCGATGGTGAAGCTCGCGGACGACGACGGGAACGAGATCACCGCGCCGAACACCCCCGGCGAGCTGCTGTGGGGCGGGCCGCAGATCTTCTCCGGCTACTGGAACAACCAGGAGGAGACGGCGAAGACGTTGAAGGACGGCTGGGTCTATTCGGGCGACATGGCGGTGCGCGACGAAGACGGCTACTACTACATCGTGGGGCGGAAGAAGAACATGTTCATCAGCGGCGGCGAGAACGTCTTCCCGCCGGAGATCGAGCGGGCGATGTACGACATCGCGGAGATCCACGAGGTCTGCGTCTTCGGCGTTCCCGACGAGAAGTGGGGCGAGGTGGGCAAGGCCGTCGTCTCGCTGAAACCGGGGAAGCGCGTCTCGAAAGAGGAGATCGTCGCCGCGCTCGGCTCGAAGCTCGCCCGCTACAAGATTCCGAAATACATCGCCTTCGTGGACGAGGTGCCCAAGAACAACGTAGGCAAGATCGTCGTCTCGAAGGTGACGGAGCTGTACGGCAGGGCGACGGACTAGATGGGAGTGACGCTTTTGAAATCCGCTGATTTAGTGGGCATACGCAGTATAGGGAGCTACGTCCCGTCCGGAATCCGGGGCAGCGCGTACATCGCGGAGGCCTCGGGGATACCCGAGAAGGTCATCCGGGAGAAGTTCGGCATCAACCTAGTGCACAAGGCCCCGCCCGAGGAGTCCGTCTCCGCGATGGGCGTGAAGGCCGCGCTGAGGGCGCTGGAGGAGATCGATCCGGCGACGCTCGACCTGGTGGTCTACTGCGGCAGCGAGTACAAGGACTACTACCTCTACAACTGCGCGGCGAAGATCCAGCACGAGATCGGGGCGGTCAACGCGAACGCCTTCGAAATTCACAGCCTCTGCTCGGCGGGGGTCTACTCGCTCAAGGTGCTGAAGGGCATGATGCTGGCGGACGACGATCTGAAGCGCGTCCTGCTGGTCTCCTCCTCCAAGGAGGGCGACCTGATCAACTACGCCGACGGCGATTCGCGCTTCATGTTCAACTTCGGCGACGGCGCGGCCGCGGCGGTGCTCGAAAAGGGGTTGGCCCGGAACGTCGTGCTGGAGACCGCCATGATCACCGACGGCAGTTTCGCGGACGATATCGGGGTCATGGGGGTCGGGTGCAAGAACTTCGCACATTTCAGCGACATGCCGTACGGCGACCGCTTTTTGAAAGTCGCGGATATCGCGCGGATGAAGGAGCGGCTCGATCCGGTCACGCTGGACAACTTCGTCCGGGTGATCGAACGGGCGGCGGAGAAGAGCGGGTACGCGAAAGACGCCATCGGTTTCATCGCGCCCATCTTCATGAAGCGCTCCATCCTGGAGACCATGCTCGCCAGCTTCGGGCTGAGCGAGGAGAACTCGTTCGTGTTGGAGGACTACGGCCACTGCCAGTCGGCCGACGCCTTCATCGCCCTCCAGAACGGGGAATCTTTGGGGAGGTTGAAGGACGGGGACGTCGCCGTCCTCGTCGCGGCGGGCACCGGGTACACATGGGCCGCCACGGCGGTGAAGTGGGGCGCGTGGAGCGCGTAGCCGCCCCGTGCGGGGCGCGGAAGGAGGACGCTATGAAGGGAAAGACGATCCAGGAGATCCATGCGGGCGACACGGCCTCGTTCCAGAAGACGCTGAGCGAGTCGGACGTGTACCTCTTCGCCGGGGTGAGCGGGGATCAGAATCCTGCTCACATCAACGAAACGTACGCCTCCGGTACGCGGTTCAAGACCCGCATCGCCCACGGTATGCTCGTCGCCTCGCTGATCTCCGCCGCCCTCGGGACGGAGCTGCCGGGGCCGGGGACCATCTACCTCGGGCAGACGATCAAATTCACCGCTCCCGCGCATATCGGCGACACGGTGGAGGCGCGGGTGACCGTCGCGGAGATCGACGAGCGGAGGAACATCGTCACGCTGGAGACCGTCTGCACGAATCAGGACGGCAAGGTGCTGCTCGAAGGCGCCGCGACCGTGATGCCGCCGAAGTGAGGGAGGGAACGCGATGAGCGAACGGAAGGCGAATGCGTCGGTCGTCGTTCCGACGGCCGCTGATGGAAGGAGATGCGCTGAATGAGACTTGAAAAGAAAACCGCCATCGTCACCGGCGGGGCGCGCGGCATCGGGCAGGCGATGTGCGAACTCTTCGCCTCGGAGGGCGCGCGCGTCCTCGCGGTGGACATGTCGGATCCGTCGTACGAAAATCCGTCGGTCGAGGGGTACAGGCTCGACGTCTCGGACCCCGAGGCGTGCAGGGCGTGCTTCGAGTACGCGGTCGGACGGTACGGCACAATCGACGTCCTCGTGAACAACGCGGGAATCACCCGCGACGCGCTGACGCGGAAGATGACCGACGAGATGTGGCGGAAGGTCCTCGACGTCAACCTGAGCGGCGTCTTCAACCTCGGACGGCTCGTCGGGCCGCACATGCAGGAGAACGGAGGCGGCTCCATCGTCTGCATCTCCTCCGTCGTGGGGGAGTTCGGCAACATCGGACAGGCGAACTACGCCGCCGCGAAGGCCGGGATGATCGGCCTGGCGAAGACATGGGCCAAGGAGTTCGCGATGAAGGGCGGCAACGTCCGCGTCAACGTGATCGCCCCCGGATACACCATGACCGACATTCTGAGCACCGTGCCGCAGGAGCTGCTGGACAAGTTCGCGGCCATGACCATGCTCGGGCGTCTCGGACGGCCGGAGGAGATCGCGAAAGCCGCCCTCTTCCTGGCGAGCGACGACGCGTCGTACGTCACCGGGCATGTCCTCAGCGTGAACGGCGGCATGCGGCTGTAACGAACGATTCTATTCAACCCCCCGCCCCGCGCCCGGCCCGTTCGCGGAGCCTCGGCGCGGGGCGCGGCACTTTCGGAGGCGTACTCGATGAACTTTGAACTGAGCAAGGAACACCGGATGGCGAGAGAGCTCTTCCGCCGTTTCGCGGAGAAGGAAGCGCGGCCTCTGGCGCAGGAAGTGGACGAGAACGAACGCTTCCCGTCGGAGACCGTGGAGAAGATGGCGCGCTCCGGCTTTTTGGGTATCCCCTGCGCCAAAGAGTGGGGCGGGCAGGGGTGCGACACGCTGACCTACGTCCTCTGCGTGGAGGAGCTGAGCCGCGTTTGCGCGACCACGGGCGTCGTCGTCTCCGCCCACACCTCGCTGGCCTGCGACCCGATAGAGAAGTACGGCACGGAGGCGCAGAAGCGGAAGTACCTCCCCGATCTTCTGGCCGGCAGGAAGCTCGGCGCCTTCGCGCTCACCGAGCCGGGGGCGGGGACCGACGCCTCGGGGCAGCAGACCAGAGCTGTTCTTGAAGGAGAGAACTACCGGCTGAACGGCAGCAAGATCTTCATTACGAACGCCGGGCAGGCGGATGTGTATATAGTGTTCGCGATGACCGACAGAAGCCTCGGCACGAAGGGGATCTCCGCGTTCATCGTTGAAAGTGGATTCCCCGGTTTCGCCGTCGGGAAGAAGGAGTTGAAGATGGGAATCCGCGGCTCTTCGACGTGCGAACTTATCTTCGAGGACTGCGTCGTGCCGAAGGAGAACCTTCTTGGAAAAGAGGGGAAGGGCTTCTCCATCGCGATGGGCACGCTCGACGGAGGGCGCATCGGCATCGCGGCCCAGGCGCTCGGCATCGCGCAGGGAGCGCTCGACGAGACCGTCTCCTACGTCAAGGAACGAAAACAGTTCGGCAAGCC
>LVBO01000572.1 GCA_001604435.1 Synergistales bacterium Syner_01 | reverse complement strand
GCGCAGTACAGCGGGAAGACCCTGGCCCGTCTGGAGGACTCGGGAACCCACTGCGACGGATCGCGAACAGCGCCGGGCGCGGCGATGTAGTAGGGCGCCTTCAGCGTCATCGACGCCCTGTGGGCCGCCTCGTTCCGCACGACGGCGATCCCCGAGTCGTAGGGGACGTTGAGCCACTTGTGCGCGTCCGTCGCCCACGAATCCGCCAGTCCGATGCCTTCGGTGTGGGCGGCAAGCTCCGGCAGCAGCGCGCCCCACAGGCCGAACGCGCCGTCCACGTGCACCCACGCCCCCTTGGCCTTCGCAAGAGGAACAAGCTCGGCGCACGGGTCGAAGGCTCCGGAGTTCACATTGCCCGCCTGAAGGCAGACGATAAGCGGACCGGAGACGTTGTTCAACGCCTCTTTCAACGCGGACGGGATCATTCGCCCCTGTTCGTCGGCAGGGATAGCGAGGACGTTCCGTTCGCCGAGACCGAGCATCCGAAGCGCGACAAGCAGCGTGGCGTGCGCCTCCTCTCCGGCGACGACGGTGATGCGCGGCGCGCCGCAGAGGCCGTCCGCCTCGACGTCCCATCCGGCCTTTCTGAGGACTTCGTGGCGCGCGGCCGCCAGGCACGTGAAGTTCGCCATCTGGCAGCCGCTAACCAGGCCGACCGACGCGTCCGCGGGAAGGCCGAGCAGATCGAGCATCCACGAGGCGACGACCTCCTCGGTCACGCTCGCCGCAGGGGAGGAGACGAAAAGCACCGCGTTCTGGTCCCACGCGGAAGCCAGCCAGTCGGCGGCGAGGCTCGCGGGAAGCGCCCCGCCCGTCACGAATCCGAAGTAGCGCGGGCCGGGCGAGGCGACGAGGCCTCTTTCGGCGGCGCGCGCGAAGTTCCGCACCACGTCGGCCGCGGGCTCGCTCTCCTCGTTCAGCGCTCCGCCCAGAGCTTCCCGAAGCTCCTCCGCAGACGCGGCCGCATTGACCTCTCTTTCCGGAAGGCCTGCAAGCCACTCTCCGGCCGTCTTCGCCGTCTCGTCGAGCAGACGGGGCACGGCCCCGAAACCCTCCGAGCGGTTTCTCACCCCCGGCATGAACAATCGTCCTCCCGACAGCACTCGTCCCCGGAGAACTCGACCCCGCTCCTCGGCTCCTCGTCGACCAGCAGCGTGAAGACGTCCGGCCGGGCATAGTGACCCATCACGTCGAAATCGAACCGCGCCTCGACGACGGCTTCCATGTCGAGGTCGGCGACGAGCGTTCCCTCCTCGTCCCAGAGCGGACCGGCGACGTAGTTCCCCAGAGGATCGATAATCGCGCTCCCTCCTCTGCTCATCACCTCCGGCTGCTGTCCGAGGTCGGAGAAACAGGCGAGGTCGGACGGGTACATATCCTTCGTGACGAACTGGTTGCACGAAAGCACGAAGCAGCGCCCCTCCAGAGCAATGTGGCGCATGGAGCACTGCCACCCGTCGCGCTGGTCCGCCGTGGGCGCGAGGTAGATCGAGGGGTTCCGACCGTAGACGGCGGCCCGCGCAAGCGGCATGTAGTTCTCCCAGCAGATGAGACCGCTCATCGTTCCGTAAGGCGT
>LVBO01000077.1 GCA_001604435.1 Synergistales bacterium Syner_01 | reverse complement strand
GAGGAGGTGAGCCGCGTCTTCGCGGGGGTGCGCACGATCTACCGCTCGCTGAAGCAGACAGGTTCCCTCGACCGCTTCGACATCTTCCTCCTCAGCGACAGCACCAGTCCCGACGTCTGGGTCGAAGAGGAGGAGGCGTGGCACGACTTCCGCCGCGAGGAGGAAGGAAGGGAGGCGCACGTCTTCTACCGGAAACGGGACAACAACATCAAGCGGAAGAGCGGCAACGTGGCGGACTTCTGCCGCCGCTGGGGAAAGAACTACCGCTACATGATCGTTTTCGACGCCGACAGCGTCATGACCGGCGAGAGCATGGTCCGCCTGGTACAGATCATGGAGGACCGCTCCGACATCGGCATCATCCAAACGCTGCCTCTGGCCGTCAATCGCGAGACGCTCATCGCGCGCGTGCAGCAGTTCGCCAACCACGTCCAGGGGCCGCTGCTCGCGGCGGGGCTCCACTTCTGGCAGCTCGGCGACGCGCAGTACTGCGGGCACAACGCCATCCTCCGGGTGGCGCCGTTCATGAAGCACTGCCAGCTTCCGCGCCTGCCGGGCAAGGGGTCGCTGAGCGGCGACATCCTGAGCCACGACTTCGTGGAGTCGGCGCTGATGTGCAGGGCCGGGTACGGCATCTGGCTCGCCTACGACATCGAGGGGAGCTACGAAGAGACGCCGCCGACGCTTCTCGACGAGCTGAAGCGCGACCGCCGCTGGTGCCAGGGAAATCTGCAGCACATGCGGCTGATCTTCACGCGGGGCTTCTTCCCCGCGCACCGCGCGCTCTTCCTGAACGGCGTCCTCACCTACGGCTCGGCGCTGCTCTGGCTGACGTTCCTCGTCGTCAACTCGGCGCAGGCCGTCTCCGAGGCGCTCTTCGAGCCGATCTACATGCCCATCCTGCGCAAATTCCTGCCGAGCATGCCCGTCTGGAGGCCGCACTGGGCGCTCTCGCTGCTCGGCTCGACCGCGCTCCTTCTCTTCCTGCCGAAAGTCCTCTCCGCCCTCCCCATCCTCGTCAAGGACTTCCGCGCGCGGGCGTACGGGGGGCCGATACGCCTCTACACGAGCGTCTTCCTCGAAGTAGCGCTCTCGATGATCCTCACGCCGGTCCGGATGATCTTCCACAGCCTCTTCATCGTCTCGACGCTCCTCGGGAAGAGCATCGGCTGGGGAACGCAGTCGCGCGACGACAGGGGAACGACCTGGCGCGAGGCGTTCGCCGCGCACTGGTGGGGCACGCTGCTCGGCATCGCGTGGGGCGGCGTCGTCTACTGGATCATCCCGTCCTTCTTCTGGTGGATCTCGCCGATGATCTTCTCCTTCGTGCTCTCCATCCCGATTTCCGTCTTCACCGGGAGGGCCTCGGTCGGCAGGTTCTTCAGAAAGATCGGGCTCTTCCTCGTTCCGTCGGAGGTTCAACTGCCGCCCATCCTTCAGGACCTGGAGGACAACCTGGAGCGCCCCGTGCGCTACTCGCCGTTCGGACATTCGCGGAAGCAGGGCTTTTTGCGCGCCGCCTCCTCCCCGCGCACCCACGCGCTCCACATCGCGATGCAGCTCCCCCGCAGGAAGAAACGCACCTCTCCGACGCGGGAAGAGGCAAAAAAACGTCTCGTGGAGAAGGCGCTGCGCCTCGGGCCGGATGCCCTCTCGGCCAAGGAGAAGACGGCGCTGCTGAGGGACACGGATCGCCTCCGCGAACTCCACCGCCGTATCTGGACCCTGGAGGACGAGGAGAAGGCGGCGCTCTGGGGGCTCGCGCTGCCGAAGGAATAAAAACCATCAAAAAAAGCCCATAGCCCGGCGGGAGATGCATTTGCGACGTCCGCCGGGCAGTGAACGATATCCGGAAAAGAGGAGAGTGACCGACAATGACCGAACGGGAGAAGATGCTTGCGGGCGAACTGTACGATCCATCCGACGAAGAGCTTGTGCACATGCGGGCACGAGCGCGGGATCTGTGCCTCGATCTGAACGCGACCCGCGAGTCGGAGCAGAAGCTCCGGCGCATCATACTGCGGGACCTCTTCGGAAGCGGAGGGGAGAGCGTCAACGTGCAGCCCCCCTTCCACTGCGACTACGGCGTGCACATTTACCCGGGGGAGAAGGTGTACTTCAACTTCGGCTGCATCGTCCTCGACGTCTGCGAGGTGCGCATCGGCGACTTCGCGATGTTCGGCCCCGCGGTGCAGATCTACACGGCGACCCATCCGATGGACGCGCAGGCGCGGAGGGGGAAGGAGTTCGGCAAACCCGTCTTCATCGGCTCGGACGTTTGGGTCGGCGGCGGCGCGATCATCTGCCCCGGCGTCACGATCGGTTCACGCTCGGTCATCGGCGCCGGAAGCGTCGTGACCCGAGATATCCCCGAGGGAGTCTTCGCCGCGGGCAACCCGTGCAGGGTGGTGCGGAAGATCGAGGAGTAGCGGGGGCGCGCCGCTTACTCTCCCTGTTTCAGCGGTTCTTTCCCGAGCGAACGCAGTGCGAGCAGGCTCACCGCCATCGCGCACGACACGAACAAGAACGCCGTGAAATAGCCCTCCGCCGTATAGACGCCCGGCTGTCCCGCCGGGAAGCGATTGATCACGATCCCCGTCCCCCACTGGAAGACGACCGCAGAGAGAACGGCGATCATATTCATCGCGCCGAAGACGACTCCTTTCTCCCCCGCAGGCGCCAGAGCCGTCACCCCCGCAAGAGCGAAGACGCCCCGCAATCCCGTGATGGCGCCGAGGAGCAGCGCCACGGCGCCTCCCGCCCATATGGGAAGACCGGAGACGGTCGTTCCGAGCAGAAGAAACCAGACCAGCGCATTGACCGAGCTTACACGGCGGACAAGCAGGGGCAGCTTTTCCGGAGAGAGAACAACTCCTCCGATCATAAGAGGACCGAGCATCATCCCCGCGCTGATCAGCGAACTCCAGAAACGGGCCGACGCGGGCGAGGCATCGAAGGCCGCCGCAAACCACGAGACGCCCCAGAGCCCCTGGAAGCTCAGCAACGACGCGGAAGAAACGGCCCAGACAATCATCAGCGACCGCACGCGACGGTTCCGGAAGATGAAGAGCACCGCCCTCCCGATCCCCGGAAGAATGGAGGAGAGCGTCTTCTTCTCGTCTCCCGCAGGCCTCCGCATGGGGTCCGACT
>LVBO01000571.1 GCA_001604435.1 Synergistales bacterium Syner_01 | reverse complement strand
GAATTGGTGTAAGCGTGCTCCTCTTGATGGCTGGAGAAGATCAAGGGAATTTTGAAAGAGCGGGGGACTGGATATGTGGAAAGGAACGCTGCAGGACCAATATCTATCGACGGGACAGGAGGGGTACGCTTTCGCCGCCCCTGTATGCTACCCTGACGGGGTGGAGCTTATCGATTGCGCGCTGGGGACGAATCCGCTGGGAACGCCTCCTTCGGTAAAAGCTGTTCTGGAGACAGCGAAGGAGTTGTCCGTATGCGGCTATCCCGAGCCCGAGCCGGAGCGCCTCAAGGAAACGATCGTTTCGAAATTCCCTTCGTGGAATGTCCGTCCCGAGCATATTCTTGTCGGAGGCGGTTCCATGGGGGTACTTGTCACCCTCTCACGCCTTCTGCTCGGACCGGAGGCCTCTTTTACGGGAGTTTCCCCCCAGTTCACGGATGGAGTCCTGCAGGGGATGTACACGGGGGCTTCCTATCATCCCGTTCTTCCGGAGGCTCCGGGGTTCATCTTCGGCGGCGATATACCGCAGCGGCTTACCGCGAGCGCTTCTTCGCTGATCTATCTGGACCGCCCCAACAATCCAACGGGACAGACGCTCTCTCTTGAGATGGTGGAACGGATATCCCGGGAGGCCATGAACAAGAACACATGGTTGCTCGTCGACGAGGCCTACGGCGACTTCATTCCCGATGAAGAGTCCGCCGCATCCATCGATCTGCCCAACCTTGTGACCTGCCGTTCTTTCTCGAAGGGGCGCGGCGCGGCGGGTATCCGGGTCGGTTTCGCGCTCACGCGGAACCGCGAGCTGGCGGCCGCCTTCCGGAAGCTTCAGCCGCCCTTTGTCGTCGGCGTCCTGGACGCTTTGCTTGCCGAGGCCATCCTGCAGGACGATCGCTTCCTTGAGGAGACGCGCCGGTACGTCCGGAGTGCCAAGGAAAAAACGATAAGGGCCTTGCAAGGAAAAAAAGGACTGACGGCGGCGGAGACCGACCTCAGGGCGCCCATTCTTCTGCTCACCCGCGATTCGGGGGATCTTGTCGCCATGCTCGGCGCTTCAGGCATCTCCTGCGAACCGGGGACGGGATTCTTCGGTCTCGACAACAGCTCCGTCAGACTTCGCGTCCCATCTCCTGAGCATTTGGATGAATTCCTTCGGAGGCTGGACGCGCTGTGACGCAAAAGAAGAGGAGCGCCCCTCGAGAAGTCTGCAAAGGGGCGCTCCTCTTCTTTTTTCGAACCGAGGTTATTTCCCCTGCGTTGCGATCTTGTAAATACCGATGGTGAAGAGACCGACTCCCTGAAGGATGAAGAATACCCAGCTTATCGTTCCGTACCCTTGAGCGATGAGCCCGATCAGTCCGAAGTTGGAGATAAGCAGTCCCATGATGGAAAGCAAAGCGCCGACGGCGCCTCTGGCCAGGTTGCTCATGCCTTTGCCCCTCTTCTCGATCAGGGTGGCGTTGATTCGCTCGTTGATGGAGTGGAAGAAGCCGACGCCCGTCTCGATCATGGTGCCGAAAAGGACGATCAACCAGACGGGCAGAAGGAATTTCACGCCGAGTTGCGCAATGATCCCGTTCGAGGGTATCTCCATGCTCAACACGTCGGGGTAGAAGCCTATCATGACCACATAGAAGAAGACCGCCGGGATAATGCAGATCAGCGCCGCCGCGATACCCGAGAGGATAGCTTCCCTCCGACTCTCCAAGTAGTTCAGGGAGAACAGCACCGTCGAAGTCACCGCGATATTGTAGAAAGCGTATTTAAAGCCCCCCATCTGCCATCCCTCTTTGATCGTTCCGGCCGCGAAATTTGCGGAGATGGCCTCACCGAAATGGGTAAATCCGAGGACCAGGAAGACGATGAAAATCGCGTACAGAAGATACGACCACAGAGAAAGAGCCACTTCGATAGTTTTGCTGCCGCTATAGGTGAGGTATGCCACGCAGACGAGGAAAATGCCGGATCCTACAATGGGCGGAAGACCGAAGGAATCGCGAAGAATGCTGCCGGATGCCGCGCCCACGACGCCCATGATGAGACAGAGGAGGACGATGAAAGCTATTTCGTAGATAATCCATCCTTTGCCGATGAGCCGTTCGAAAAACGTCCGGTAGTCATATGCCTTGAAGACTCTGGCGAATTCAAAACTGAGAGCGAAGAGCGCCGCCCACAGAACGAATGTCAGTCCCATGCCCATGAGACCGCCCGTCGGTCCGTATTGGCCGAAGTATTCCACCAGTTCCCGGCCCGTGCCGTACCCTCCCGCGATAAGCACCGACTGCGCGATAAAACCCGGCAGCAGGTATTTTTTGTACCAACTGTAATTCATGAAAAATCCAAGCGGACTGCTTTTTTTCTCATTTTCCATACAAAACCCTCCTTTGTGGTGTTCGGATAGAGCTCTCTCCTGAAAAAACTTTCTCGTCCTCTGTGGAGGAGACCGGGAAATCGAACCAGCAGATTATTGCTCACAGTGCGGAGAGATTCGCCGGTCCGGACGAAAATTTGCGGATAATCTTAAAATGAAGGGATTGCTCTGTCAAGCTAAAAATATAAACTGAAAAAGTGAAGGAATAAAAACAACGGAAACGCACGGAGAAAAATTTATTTTCGGGGTTTCTTCATCGAGTGCGAGTATACTAAAAAAAGGAACCGGACGGTATACGTAGCTTATTGCCTATGCGTTGCGTTGCCAAGCGGTCGGCCTTCCCGTAGAATACGTCGAAAGGTCTCCGCCGTGTTCGGCAGGCCATTCTACGGAGAGGTGGATGCACTATGAAAAAAGTCGGTCTCATCCCCAAGCTGGTGATCGGCATCGTCGTGGGCATGCTCATCGGCGCGTTCGGCGGGGTTCTTCCCGTGCGGATTCTGGCGACCTTCAACGGTCTTTTCGGCAACTTTCTCGGTTTCGTCATCCCGCTCATCATCATCGGCTTCGTGGCGCCCGGCATCGGCGAGCTGGAGGCCGGAGCGGGGAAGCTGCTCGGCATGACGGCGGGCATCGCCTATTCCTCGACCGTCATGGCGGGGCTCGCCGCCTTCTTCGTGAACAGCGCGCTCTTCCCGCTCTTTCTGACGCCGGGGAGCATTGTGCTCGACGATCCGGGGAATCCCGAGCACGCGCTGCTCCCCGCGCTCTTCAACGTCGAAATGCCGCCGTTGATGGGGGTGATGACGGCGCTGCTGTTGGCGTTCACCCTCGGCCTCGGAATGGCGGCCATACGCAGCGGCGCGCTCCAGCGGGGATTCAAGGAGTTCCAACAGATCATAGAGAAGCTCATCAAGGGGATCATCATTCCGCTGCTTCCCTTCCACATCGCCGGCATCTTCGCGAACATGACGCACGCCGGACAGGTGGCGGAAATCCTCTCGGTCTTCCTGAAGGTCTTTTTGATCATCATCGCGCTTCATTTGAGCGTGCTGATCATCCAGTACGTCGCAGCCGGACTCATCGGCGGCAAAAACCCGGTCAGGCTGCTGCGGACGATGCTTCCCGCCTATTTGACGGCTCTCGGAACGCAGTCGTCGGCGGCGACCATTCCCGTCACGCTCGAGCAGAGCGTCCGCAACGGAGTCCGCAGAGGAGTGGCGAACTTCGTCGTCCCGCTCTGCGCCACCATCCACATGTCGGGGAGCACTATCACCATCACGAGCTGCGCGATGGCGATCATGGTGCTGAACGGCATCTCCTTCTCGTTCGTCACGATGATCGGCTTCATCATGATGCTCGGCGTCACGATGGTGGCCGCTCCGGGAGTGCCCGGAGGATCGGTGATGGCCGCCCTGGGGCTGCTCCAGACCATGCTCGGCTTCGATCAGACGCTCCTTTCGCTGATGATCGCGCTCTACGTGGCGCAGGACAGCTTCGGGACGGCCTGCAACGTGACGGGCGACGGCGCGATCGCGGTGGTCGTCGACAGGATCTACGGAACACTTGCGGAGGAAGAGCCGTCGGGCGAAGCCTCCTGATTCTGTATTCGTTTCCTCCTTCTCAAGAACGAACGGGCGCGTCGGTGGATGCGCCCGTTCGTTCTGTCCGTCGGTTCGTTGTTCGCTCTCCGATGTCATCGCGTCAACCAGCAGGTCCCATAAGGCTTCAGAACGACCTCCGCGACGCCGCGCTCCGTCCGGTACTCCGCGTCCGTGAGCAGGTCGCGGCGCCTTCCGCCAAGGCCGGGAAGGTGATCTGCGCCGACCGTGACGCGCTGGGGGCTTGAGGAGATGTTCTGAAGGCAGAGCACCGGGCGCCCCCCATCGGGTGGTGTTCGCAGCAGCGCGAACAGCCCCTCGCCGATGTCAAGCACCTTCTGCAGGCCTTCCGGGTGGAAGGCCTGCTCTTCGCGGCGGACGCGGAGCAGGCGGCGCATTTCGTTGAAGATCCGTCCGGGACGCTCCGCAGGATCGACGATCGCCTCTTCCAGCGCCGAGCGGTCGAACTTCTTGCGGTTCAGGGAGCGCGCTCGTCCGGTTTCGGCGAAGCATTCATGGCAGTTGCGCGAGCCGAAGAGGCTGTGGACGTAGATACCCGGGACTCCGGCGAGCGAGAGCAGGATTGCCTGAGAGGCGATAAAACGCGCTGTGTCCGTCCCCGGCTCTGGTTTCGCCGGATCGTTCAGGAAGTCGTAGAGGGTGATGTTCAGTTCGTACGGACTGATGGAGCCGTCGGCGTTCGTCTTGTACGAGACGTGCCCGCCATGAGCGAGCGCGCGCTCCGCAAGCGCCCGCACCTGTTCGTCGCTCAGGATGTCCCTGGCGGGCGTCACTCCGATGCCGTCGTGCGAGGCGATAAAGTTGAAGAAGGTCGCTCCGCGCGCCGGGGGGGTCAGCTCCGAAGCCCACTTCGAGAGGACGGTCGCGTCCCCCGTGGACAGGGCGTGGAGCGTCAGCGGCGCCAGCGAAAAGTTGTACACCATCTGTGCTTCGTCCGTCCCGCGTCCGTCTTCCCGCGCCTCGCCGAAGTAACCGACGTTTTCGGCGTGAGGAACGTTGGTTTCGGTGATCAGCAGCACGTGCGGGGCGACGTCGTCGAGCACGGCGCGCCAAAATCTGACCACTGCATGCGTTTTCGGCAGGTGGATGCAGGATGTTCCGGGAGTCTTCCAGAGGTAGGCGATGGCGTCCAGCCGGATGATCTCCGCCCCCCTGAACGCGTAGTGGAGCAGGATGTCGGTCATCTCCAGCAGCACGCGCGGCGCGGCGTAGTTCAGATCGATCTGGTCGGCGCTGAAGGTCGTCCAGACGCTCCGTTCGCCGCCGACCGTCTCAACCTTTGTCAGCAGCGGCAGCGTGCGGGGTCGCACCGCTCGCGAGAGGTCCGCGTCTTCGGGAGGGGTGATGAAGTAGTCCGTGTAGGGGTGTTCCCCGCGGAGAAAAGAGGCGAACCAGTCGCTCCGGCGCGAGACGTGGTTGGCGACGAAGTCCAGCATCAAGCGGTATCGCTCTCCCAGCGCGGCGATGTCGTTCCAGTCCCCCAGCTCCGGATCCACGCGCCGGTAGTCGACGACGGAGAAACCGTCGTCGGAGGTGTAGGGGAAGCAGGGGAGAATGTGCACGCCGCTGACGCACCCCTCGAGGTGTGTATCCAGGAAGCCCCGCAATGTGCGGAGGGGGTGCTCTCCGGGCGCGCGGAACTGGTCTCCGTAAGTGATGAGGATGGAGTCCCGTTCGTCCGGTAGATACGCTCTTCGCGAAGGGGCCGGGATTTTCCCTCGGTACGAATCCATCAGCGCCTCCAGCCCCGGCCGCGCGCGTTCCGCCTCCTCCTCTCCGTAGAGAAATGTCAGCAGCCTCTTGATGCGTGCGCGTGTGTCGTTCATTGTGCATGCTCCTTCGAGAAGAGTTGTGAAACGATGTGCGAAGAGCGGTGCAAAGAACTTAAATCCGCTCGTGCAGCACGTCGATCAGCAGCGCCGCAGTCCATGAGAAACGGTGTGCGCCGTGCCCCTCTCCCGTTTCAGGGTTGAAGTACTCCCGAAAGCCTCCCTTTGCCGGGAGTTCCGCGATTGCGCGCCGGAGTCGTTCCGCCTGATCGTTTCGGCCGTACGCCCTCAGACCGTGCATCAACAGCCAGTTCATATGAATCCACGTCGGGCCGCGCCAGTAGCGCCTCGGGGAGTATTCCGGCGCTTCCCGGTCGTAGCTGGACGCGGGATACCCCTTCTGCTCCGCTCCAAGGCCGAACGAAGGGGTGAACAGGCGGTGCAGC
The DNA here is from genome assembly GCA_001604435.1 of Synergistales bacterium Syner_01. Taxonomy (GTDB): domain Bacteria; phylum Synergistota; class Synergistia; order Synergistales; family Aminobacteriaceae; genus JAAYLU01. Next base: position 1,729 of record LVBO01000571.1, on the reverse strand, counting down.
ATCGTCTCCGCACGCTCCTCGCCGGGGATGCGGGCGAAGAGGGGGGAAAAACCGGCCAGCGCGGGCATAGGTATCGGCTTTTCCGAGGCGAGGTCGTAGTCGGCGTAGTAGCCTCTGTCGCCGTCCCACAGCTTCCTGTTCACGGCGTCGGCGGTGCGGCGAGCGCGCGCTTCGAACGGCGCGTGGTCTTCGCCCAGAAGACGGGCCAGCTCCGCCATGTCCTGTTCCGCGCGGCAGAGCAGCGTGTTGAACAGGACGTCCTGTACCAGAAACGGACAGCCGTCGCCGAAGATCTTCCGTTCGTCGTATCCCCTCTGCCGGAAGAAGTCCACAAGAAAGATATATCGGTCGTAGTCGGAGTCCAACGGCCGTTCCTCGGGGGCTACGGCGCGAGTGTCTCTTCTGCGGAAGCCGGAAAACTGTGCGGACGGCACGTCCATCCGCGCCAGCACGGGATCCCACAGGGGGGAGTTATCCTGGCCGGACTCCCACGGGTGGATGATGTACACCACACCCTCGTCTCTCGGGTCGCGTTCCCGGTAGAGCCAGTCGTGCCATGCACGCAGCTTCGGGAACATTTCTCCCGCGAAGCCGAGCGCCGCCTTCTCCCCGTCCTCTTCCGCGCAGTGGACGATATGGAGGACTGCCGTGGCGTGGTTCGGAGGCTGCACGATCCCGGAAGAACGGGTGGAGAGAGGAGCGAACGGGTTTCGTTCGGTCCGCCAGAAGTCCGGATCCGGGAAGTACGATGTGCCGGGGGTCGCGTTGTGGAAGACGATGTGCGGCACGCGCCCGTCCGTCCACTGCGCGTTGAAGAGAGAACGGAGTTCGCGTTGCGCTCGCTCCCGGTCGTAGCGGGCGTACCCGGCGGCGATGAACGCGGAGTCCCAGGACCACTGATATGGGTACTGGTTCTGCGCGGGAACGGTGAATCCGTCCTTCCAGTTTTCGTCGAGCACCTCGCGGGCTTGTTGCAGCAGCGCGGTTGTCTCCTGTGAAGCGTTCATTGCACAGCCTCCCTTGCCTTCATAAGCGCTCCCGGACGAAGCCCGCCGGAAGCATGCGAAACGATGTCCGTTCTCCATGCTTGGTCTCGTTGCGGGTACATGATCAAGCAGCGGGGCGGCGCGATCCGGAACGAAGCGGACCGTTCTCTAAAGCGACGGATAGAGCGCGCGCTTTGTTTCCGGATCGATCCAGCGAACGCTCTCCGGAGGGAAGCGAAGCCAGACTTCGCCTCCGGCGCGCGCCGGAAATGCTGGGTGCGTGGAAACCTTGATTCTATGGCCGCCGAAGGCCGCAGTCAACAGGTTCTGCGAGCCGAGCGGCTCCACGACCAGAACATCGGTTCGCAGGGCGTCATGGGCCGGTTCGTGCAGCGTCTCCAGGTTCTCGGCCCTGATGCCCAGCACGATGGGCTTGCCGTCGTACTCCTTCAGGACCGGCTGCATTCGGGGCGTCGGCGTCACGTCGAACTCTCCCAGACGGACACAGGTTTCTCCGCCACTCCTGCGGACCTGCCCTTCGAGAAAGTTCATCGGCGGGTTTCCGATGAATCCTCCGATGAAGCGGTTCGCGGGGTAGTCGTAAACGGTCGTCGGGGAGTCCACCTGCTGGACCGTTCCGCCGTGCATCACCGCGATGCGGTCGCCCATGCTCATGGCCTCTATCTGGTCGTGTGTGACGTAGACGGTGGTCGTTCCGATCTCGGCCAGAAGCTGTTTCAGCT
>LVBO01000570.1 GCA_001604435.1 Synergistales bacterium Syner_01 | reverse complement strand
GCGAGGACCGAGTGCCCCTTGCTCATGATGAAACGGTCGCGGTCCGGCATGAAGCGGTTCTTCGGGTCGTGGCGCATCTTGTGGAAGTAGAGCGCCGCGACGATGTCGGCGCACGACATGGAGCCGCCGAGATGCCCCCGCTTGTCCACGCCCAACGCGTCGACGACGCCCAGACGGACGGCGCGCGCCTTCTCTTTCATCGCTGATACAATCTCCTGATTCATGATTCACCTCCGGATAATTTAAAAACTGTTCATTGGGGTATCGTTGTGTGGATTCAAGCTCCAAGGTGATCTTCACAGCATTTTTCGCCATGAACCCGACCATGAAGCGTCCTGACGAAGAACATTCAAGAACCGATGGAACTTTCTTTTCAGAGCTAGCGCAGACCTCGCCGCATTTCGGCTTCCCGAAGCTCCCTGTTCGTTTATGAAATGTAGCCGAATACTCTCGGAAGGAAAAGAATGATCTCCGGGAGATAAGTGATGATCATCAAAACAACGATCTGCATGGAGACGAACGGTACCGCAGCTCGTGCAATCTTTTCGAACCGAACCTTCGCTATCGGGGCGGCGGTATAGAGACAGACCCCCAGCGGAGGCGTATTAAGGCCTATATTCAGGTTGACCAGCATGACCAAGGCGAAGTGAAGCGGATGAACGCCAAGTCTGGTCGCTACGGGGAGCAGGATCGGAGCCAGCAGAATGACGCTGACGCCCGTCTCCATGATCATGCCGACGAACAGCAGAAGGAGATTGACAAGCAGCAGAAAGACGTACTTGTTGTCCGTCAGGGAGAGGATGGCGTGAGCGATATGCGCGGGAATCCTCTCGAGCGTCAACACCGTCGCGAAGACCGTTGCGACGGAGATGATGAACAGAATCACCGAGGATGTGATGGCCGAGGCCTTAAGGCTCTCGAAGATCTCCTTCCAACCGAGCGTCTTGAAGATGAACACCCCGACGAAGAGGGCGTACGCGCAGGCGACTGCGGCGGCCTCGGTAGGAGTGAACTGGCCGCTGAAAATTCCGCCCACGAGGATGACGGGCGCAAGCAGCGCGAGCAGAGACTTCTTCGTGGTGCGCCAGGCTTCTCCTTTCGCCAGACGCTCCTTTCTCCGAGGGTGATGATCCCTGAACGCGAAAAAGAGCGCTATGATCATAAGGCCCAAGGCGATAGCGATGCCGGGGGCGAAGCCCGCCATGAAGAGCGCCCCGACCGATTCCATCGTCACGGTGCTGTAGACGACCATATTGATGCTCGGTGGAATTATCGGCCCGATAATCGAAGATGTGACGGTGACCGCAGCCGCATACTCGGACGTGTATCCCTCTTCTTTCATCGCCGGAATCAGGATGGAGCCGATCGCAGCGGTATCGGCGACCGCCGCCCCCGTAAGCCCTGCGAAGAAGACGCTTGTAACGATATTGACCTGCGCCAGCGCCCCCGGAATCCAGCCGACGAGCATCTTGGCGAAGTTCACCAGGTCCTCCGTAATTTTCGTCCTGTTCATGAGTTCGCCGGCAAAGACGAAAAACGGAATGGCCAGCAGTACGAAGTTGTCGACACCTGAATAAAGTCGTTGCCCAAGGATCATGATCGGCACGCTGCCGACGAATAAAAAGTAGTACAGCGCCGTCAGACCCAGGACGAAGGCGATCGGGACACCGATGGCTATGCTGCCGATGAAGATCAGGATCAGTGTAGTCATTGCATCACTCCCGTTCCAGGGTTGACCCTCAGCTGCTCAGGATGAAATCCTGAGGATCCTCGGCCTTGAATGCGCCGAGAAGAAAATAGACCATATGAATGAACATGAACAGAAAACCGACCGGAAGATTCAGCTTTACGTACATCATAGGCAGTTTGATGATGTCGCCGTACTGTTTCGCCGATTGGAGCGCCGTTGCAAGGCTTGTCCTGAAACCGTAATAAATAAAGATCATGATCGCGATATCGATGAGAATAACGGCTATTCTGCACCATGCTCTCGGGACGGCGCGAATCACCAGAGCGACGCCGACATGCTGCTGCCGCTTCAGTGCGAGGCTCGCTCCGATATATGTGATCCCCACCAGGAGCCATCTCGAGATCTCCTCGCTCCAGGAAAACGTAGAGCCGATGACCCTCATGATCACTCCGAGGAAGACGACGCAAAAAACTGCGGCGATATACAAAACTGTAATGTAGATGCTCGCTTGTTCAACAACGTCGCTTATCTTCTTGGCAAGCTTGAATGGCGTATCCAATACACTCATTTTCCCCTCCGCAGCGTTCATTTGAAGTGCAGGCTTCCTAGAGGAAGCCTGCACGCAAACATTGTTGAAGATGTCTATCTGTATCCCAGGGCGGTTTCAGCCTCTTCGACAGCTTTGTAGAAGTTCTCTACATACGACGCGCCGATCTCGGCTTTCAGCCAGTCGGCCACAGGAACGACAGCGGCCTTGAACTTGGCCATCTCCTCGGAAGTCGGAGAGTAAATCTCCATGTGCTTTTCAAGAATAGCGAAATCGGTCACCAGAGATCCCAGCGATTCCGACGCTCTCCCCGCCGTTTGCCCCTGGTAGGCGGCAGCGCGGATTATCTGCTGGTATGCCTTCGGAAGGTTGTTGAAGAAGTCGGCGTTGATGATCAGCATGTCCTCGCTCCACGTGTGACCGTCGAGCGTCATGTACTGCTGCACCTCGTACCATTTGTTCGCCGCGATGTTCCAGATGGGATTCTCTTGGCCGTCCACGACCTTGGTCTGACAAGCGGTGTAAATTTCGCCGTGGGCAAGCGGCGTCGCGCTCGCTCCCATCGCCTCGAGCGTTTTCACGTAGATCGGGGAGGGCATGACGCGGAATTTCAGTCCGACCATATCCTTGGGTTCGCGGATGGGGCGTTTCGAGTTGGTGAAATGCCTTGTGCCGTTCTGTCCCATTGCGAGCACCTTGATGCCGGTTTTTTCTTCGATCTCGGCGGTCATCTTCTTCCAGAAGTCGCTGTTGTCGAAAATCCACCATGCTATTTCATCCGACTGGAAGGCGTAGGGAAGGTTGATGACCTGCACGGGCGGATAGACTCCCGCCAAGGCGCCGGTCTGAATTCCCATTTCGAGGGTTCCAGTCTGGACCATCTCGATGACTTCCTTGCTCTGTCCCATCGATGTAGCGGGGAAGAGTTCGACATACATGGCGCCGTTGGAGCGCGATTCCACGATGCTCTTGAAGATGAGCGCGAACGCGTGTTCTCCAAGAGGTTTGATGCCGCTCGCCGGCCAGTTAGCCGCGTCGGTGTAGGCGAGTTTGAGCACGAATTCCGCATTCTTCTTCTTCTCGGCTTCCAGTTTCACGTCGTCCTGCGCCGAGGCCCGTTCCGCCGTCCGGCAGAGGGTGAAAACCATGGTCGCAATAAAAAGGATGGACAACAGTGCCGCCGCTTTTGCCAACTTCTTTCTCCGTACGTTCATTTTTTTACCTCCTCTTGTTTTTATTCCGGGATGAGAATCACCTTGATCAGATCCCCCGGAGAATCTGCGAGTTGCGCAAACCACCGCGCCCCTTCCGACATCTTCGCATGCAGGCTGATGATCGGATCGAAGGAAATTCCACCGTCGCCCACCATTTCAAGAACCTCTCCGAACTCTTCATGAGAGTAGATATAAGTGCCGCGAATATGCAGCTCCCTGGTGACGATCTCCTGCATGGGCACTTCGACGA
>LVBO01000569.1 GCA_001604435.1 Synergistales bacterium Syner_01 | reverse complement strand
AGTCTACGATGTGCCGGCACATTTTTTCGTCTACGATGTGCTGGCACTCAACAAGTAGTACTTACCCTTCGGGGAGTCGAACAGTCGCTCGAAGAGCATTCCCGCAAGCTCCGCCGCGCCCTCCTCGTCCATCCGCAGCAGGAAGAGCGCGGAGGCGTAGACGGCGTCCGCGGCGGCCAGCGGCTTCGGGACGAAGGAGGGGAGAAAGAACCCGGAGGCGCTCTCCCACCGAGCGGGATCTCCACCGTCGAGAAGCGCGTTCAGGAGCGAGAGCGCGTTCGAGGCTCCCTCCCTCGGAGCGATCCCTTCGCGAAAGAGGGAGCGCCACAGGGCGAACGCGTCGGCCTGCACGGCCTCCGCTTCCAGGGCGGCCCGGAGCGCAACGGCGTCTTCCCGTCCTTCCATCCTCGCCGAGTAACGCGCCGCCAGCTCGTCGAAACTCGCCGCGGCATCCTCCACGGCGGCGGCGGGCAGGGAAAGGAACCAGCACGCCGCAAGAAAAGCGCACACAGTGCGCCGAAGAATCCGCATCGGTATCAGCTCCTTTGAATAGTATCGAATGTCTCAAGGTGCAACGTTCATTCTACCACGTGTATTAGTCAAGTATGATCAGTCATTATATACTCTTCTTTGGATCCGGAAAAAACGTGGAGCGGAACACGCTCCGTCGAAAGTTTAAAATTTTCTCTCCGGTTTCACTTTTCCCGCGCAATGATCACGCCGTTCTCTCTTTCCAGTGTTCTTTCCTGTAGAATATACCTATGGTCCGGGAAAGGGAGGGGTGGAGGAATGAACATTCAACGGGCGGACTCTCTCAGCGAACTGGTCGAACGGGTACGTTCCCTGGAGCCGTTCCTCGACTCACTCGGGGATATCGTCTCTCTCGTCGATCCCGGGATGCGCTACCTCTGGGTCGCCTCCTCGATGGAATCCGTCCTCGGTCTTCCCCGTTCGGAGATCGTCGGACGGGAGTGCTTCCGTCTTCATCACGGTTTTTCATCCTTCTGTCCGCACTGCCCCGTCAATGAAGCCATGTCGACGGGAGCAGTCGTCGAAAGAGAACTCTACTCCAAAGATCGAAAGAAACACTTTTCGACAAAGGGTATTCCCGTCTTCGGTCCTGACGGTCGCGCGATCGCGGCCTTCGAAGTCACCCGCGATATCACCGAAATAAAGACTCGTCACCTTGAGACGGAGGCGAAAGAACGCTACTTCCGCTACCTCTTCGAAAATGCGCCCGTCGGGATCTTCCAGATCTCGTACGAAGGCAAGTACCTCGCGGCGAACGCGCGCCAGGCGCTCATCCTCGGGTACGCCTCCGCGGACGAGCTTATGGAG
>LVBO01000568.1 GCA_001604435.1 Synergistales bacterium Syner_01 | reverse complement strand
GCCCTGGACCGCAGCGAATTCTCCCGCGCCTACGAAGGGGTGGGTCTTGGATTGATCATCGCCAAGGGATTGGCCGAGGCCATGGGAGGAGCGCTCCGGGCCGAGCGCGTCGAAAAAGAGCGGAATATTTTTTATTTCACAGTGACAATGCGAAGGACCGCCGGGAACGGACAGGCAAGCCAAGAAGCGGCGTCCCCGCCCAAGCCGGGAAGCCGCGACGCGATCCTCGTCCTGCCGGGGAAGCTCTCCATCCTCGTCGTCGACGACAACAAGTTCAACCGCAGCCTCACCCGGACGATCCTGCGAAAAAAGGGCGGCCAAGAATGGAGCGTCTCGCTGGCGGAAGACGGCGCCGAAGCGTTGCAAAAACTCTCCGGCGAGCATTTCGATCTTGTGTTCATGGACATCCAGATGCCCGGGATGAACGGCCTGGACACAACCAGGACCATACGGATTCGCGAAAGCGAGTCCGGAGCGCGCCGCCTTCCGGTCATCGCCATGACTGCCTACGCCATGGAGGGCGACAGGCAGATGTGCCTCGACGCCGGGATGGACGACTATATCGCGAAACCGGTCGACCCGGACGAACTGGTCGCGGTCATTATCCGCAACCTCCCCTTGATCGCTCCGGACGTGCGCTAGCCTTTCGGACCGCCGCGCGGCGGCTCATCGGATGTGGACGCAGAGGGCGGAGAGATCGTCCCTGCTGGCCCCCGTATAGCCAATCTGGAAGAGATGGTCGTAGGCATCGGGAAACGTCATCTTCAGAGTTTCCGTCCCTTCGAACAGATCCAGGAATCCGTCGCTTGTGAATAAAAAGTAGTCCCCCGGTTGTACGGAGACCTCTCCGGATCCGAACTCTACGCGGCTGGAAAGCCCGAGGAGCGATCCCGGAGTCGGCACTTTTCTCAACTCCCCGTCCACTCCGTGCAGAAACGCGTTGATTCCCGCCGCGCAGTAGGAGAG
>LVBO01000567.1 GCA_001604435.1 Synergistales bacterium Syner_01 | reverse complement strand
GCGGCGCACGTCTTCAGATCCGCCTGTATTCCCGCGCCCCCTCCCGAATCGCTACCGGCTATTGTTACCGCTATTCCTCGATACATACTCATCGCATACTCCGCCTTTCCTCGAAATAAAAAAAGTCCGTTCGCAATGAACGGACCTTCTCCAGGCTCGCTGAAAAGAGCCGCTCCCTACGCCGGCATTATCCGGATCAGGTAGAGGGTCGAAGGCGTCCGCCTTCCTCTCAGCCCGTTCGGGCTCCCCCGTCACTATCGATTGTAAAAAATTTAAAAAACCGGTCAAAGGGTGTGCTCGACCCGCTCCTCCTCGGCTCCCGGAATGGAGAGCCACTTTTCCCAATCGAAATGCAGTATTCCGCTGACGACATAGAGAGAGATTCCTGCAAGTGGAGCGGCGCTCTCCAGCAGAAACGCGCCGCAGAGTCCCGCACCTCCGACAACAAGAAGACGCTTCCTTCGTGCCTGTCCTCTGCGCAGTTTCTTCATGCTGCTGTAGGGGACGCTCGACACCATCAGGGCGCCAGTTCCGAGCGCGAACAGCGCCGCCAGCCACGGCGGGAGATGGGTTCCGGCAAGGATAAACGAAGCCAGGAAAAGCCCGCCCGCCGGAATAGGCAATCCTTGAAAGGGACCGGGCACGTGCGTAACGTTGAATCGTGCGAGACGCAACGCGCCGCAGAGGGCAAAAAAGGAGACGGCCAGCGCGCCCATGACGCCGAGCGGCTCCGCGTAGACAGAATAAAAAAGCACGGCCGGAGCGACGCCGAAACTCACTACGTCGGCAAGGCTGTCGAATTCAAGACCGAAGTGCGTCCCACCTCCGAGCCTCCGCGCAACCTTCCCATCCATGAAGTCGAAGAAGACCGCCATGAAAACGAGCCACGCCGCAGGGACCACCCTGCCGTGGAGAACAAGAATGAGCGACATCGTCCCGCAGAGCAGATTTCCGCTCGTGACCATGTTGGGCGCTATCTCGCGGAAAGAGAGAGGGCGCCGTTTTTTTCTGATGCTACTCGCCACAGGATACACCTCCCAGAATCGTACGTCCCGCAAAAACCTGCTGCCCCTTCGCAACCGCGATGCGCGTCTTCGCGGGCAAATAAACGTCGACTTTCGATCCCATCTTGATCATCCCGTACCGCTGCCCTCTTTCGAGCCGGTCTCCCTTGCGAAGACGGCAAACGATGCGGCGCGCCAGAAACCCGGCGATCTGCACCAGGAGGACGGGGCCGTACTCCGTGGAAATGCCGACGAGCAACCGCTCGTTGACT
>LVBO01000076.1 GCA_001604435.1 Synergistales bacterium Syner_01 | reverse complement strand
ACGAGGAGCGGGGCGTCCTCCTGGAGAACATCCCGACGTTCGAGGAACTTCAGGAAAAAGGAGTGGGCGCGTTCCTCGCACCTGCTGGGAAATTGTAAGCCTGAATTGAAGCACCGCAACGCGTTTCGTATGATTACTCGTGAAGTTTTTTTGAACTTTTAAATAAGATCAAAAGGAGGGGTTGTTATGAAAAAGTTTCGCAACGCTGTTCTTTCGCTTCTCGCAGTTTGTTTGATTGCGCTTCCTGCGCTTGCGGTAGAAGTCGCTCCGCTTCTTCGATCAAAAGAGGGTATGGTTGCGGCTGCGAATCCTCTCGCAGCAAAAGTAGGCGCAGAAATACTGGAAAGAGGCGGAAACGCGATCGATGCCGCAATTGCTGTCAGCTTTGCGCTTGGCGTGGTGGAGCCATACGCTTCCGGTATCGGCGGAGAAGGTTTTATGGTTGTCTCTTTAGCCGACGGACGAAAAATTGCGGTTGACTTTCGAAGTGCAGCTCCGGCTGTGGCAACCTATGAAAATCTTGCGGCAACAGGTCTGCAGCTTCGGGATATCTCGTCGACTCCGAAGGGGTTTTGTATCCCGGGAGTTCTTGCCGCAGTGAAAATGGCGCACGAATTAGGAGCATCGCTTCCTTTGAAAGAACTTATTGCTCCATCCGTCAAGCTTGCCCAAGAAGGTTTTGAAGTAAACGAGACTTTTTCAAAAGTCGTAAAGGACAATTTCGACAAGATTCTTAAGAACTCCCCGGATTTTCTTAACGAGGAAATGCCCTGGGAGCCAGGGGATCATTTCAAGAATCCAGCGCTTGCGGAAACGCTTTCTTTGATCGCCGAAAATGGGACCGATGTGTATTATAAGGGAGAACTTGGCGATAATTTAGAGAAGTTTATGGTTGAAAAAGATGGATGGACCCGTAAGTCGGATTTAGAATCCTACACGGCCATTTTAAGAGAAGTTCTGCACGGGAAGTACCGCGGGTACGATATTTTTGTCCCTGGGAATCCGGTCGGAGGAGCGCGCCTATTGGCGACGTTGAACATCCTCGAAAACTTTAATCTTGGTCTTATGGGATGGGATGATCCCTTAGCTCTTCATATCATGCAGGAGGCTTTTATACTGACGGCTCTCGATCAACGTTACTTTGTCGGTGATCCAGCGTTTGACAAGCTTCCAGAGAAAGGGTTCGTCAGCAAGGAATATGCTCGCAGCAGAATGATGGCTATTGACTTGTCAAAAGCTTCCGATCCTGAGACGTGGGTGTACCGCTCCGGTGATCCCGAACCGTACGAGAATGGCGAGACGACATACGTTAAGGCTATGCTTGATGGTTTTAAAGAAGAAGCCCCTGTTCCCGCAACTTCGAGTAGGATAAAGGATCCCGTGGAGTCTCCCTCAACGACGCATTTTTCGATTATTGACAAAGACGGAAACGCTGTGGCATGGACGCAGACGATATCTGCGTTTTTTGGAACAGGCAATTGGATCGATGGCTATTTTCTTAATAATGAAATGGGTAACTTCAAGTCGAAATTTGTTGAAGGAGACCCTATCAATTTGGAACCGGGCAAGCGTCCCCGCACAACAATAGCTCCGACGATTGTTGAGAAAGATGGCAAGGTGCGCTGGATTATCGGTTCTCCTGGAGCAGGACGTATTGTATCGACCATTGTCGAAATGATCGTAGGGCTTGTTGACTTTGACTGGTCCATCGAAGAGACAGTCAAAGCCCCCAAATTTACAGGGTACGATTCCTATAAGGAAATTCACATGGAGGAAGGGTATCCAGAAGAGAGCGTTCTGTTTCTCGAGAAGATTCTTGGCCATAAGACCAAAGTGTATTCGTATCCGGATCTCTTCTTCGGAGGACCGAATGTAATCGCCGTAGAGGACGACGGTGTTTTTATCGGAATGGGTTCGATCCGAAGAAACGGAGCCGCCGCTGCTCCTTCTTCGAAAAAGTAAAGGGCATATATTCAAAGGCGCGTGGGGGTGTTCCCTGCGCGCCTCCTTGAAAGGGGAATTCGGATGAAGAAACAATATTCAACAGTTTTTCTAATGACATGTCTTTTTGTTTTGTATTCCGCGCTTTCAGAAGCGGCTTTTTTTCGCCCTGACATTCGCCCGGGGTACGGTGTTACTAAACAAGCGTGGCTTTCCGACTATTTCGCTCCGCTTCGAGAGACAAACATGGATACTCCTGTATTCATCTTAGAAAGCGGCAAACCAGGTCTTACGGCGCTTGCGATCGGAGGAACACATGCGCGGGAGATCGCCGGGTTCACGGCTGCAACTATAATGGTGGAGACTGTTCGTATGGCGCGAGGGCGTCTTATTGTTATTCCTCATGCGAACAACAGCGCCATCTCGATACAAGACCAAGAGAGCCGTATACCACGTTTTCATATGATTGAATCGCGCTCCGGAACTAGACTGCTTCCCTATGGTGATAGACGGACCGACATTCGAGATCAGGGTATTCCGGATCCAGTCGAGTATGTTCATCCATCGGGGCAAGTAATTAAGGATGGGAGGGAATCGAGAAACTTAAACAGGGTGTATCCTGGAAAACCTGACGGTACGCCTACCGAGCGTCTGGCGCATGCTATTATCCAATTGATACGCGCCGAATCGGTCGATTTCTCTGTTGACTTTCATGAGGCGAATACGCCCGAGTACTTCATCAACAAGAAGGGTGAGATAGAAAAGGGAGGTCGGCTTGCGTATATGCTTGTCTGCAACCCGAAAGGTGTCGAAGTCGGAGCGATGGCTGTTCTCCAGATGAGCGAAGAGACGGGAATCTCTATGAAACTGGAGCAGTCCGACAGAGCTTTTCGTGGATTGAGCCATCTCGAAATTGGAGATGCTACGCACTGCGTATCGTTCCTTACTGAAAGCCCGAATCCGGGACAAGACGCATGGAGAGAGTCGCCCGATGTTCTGCGCGATAGCACGTATAGCCTTGAACACCGCGTTGCGATGACTCTTTCAATGTTTCGAAATATTGCCGAGGCTTTTTCGGTGTTTCACGATAATGAATTTGAAATGGGGGATTGGCCTTCCTTTTCGGATATAATAGAAAAGGGAGTGGGGGCGTACTTGAATTGAAGCTTTCCAAAAGATTGGCGTTGCTTCAAAACTCCTTGATGTAGGAGGGGAAGGCGTCGAAGTACAAACCATATTTTCAGGAGGTGTTGTATTGTGAGAAAGAGTTTTGTCGCGTTGCTCCTTGTGGTTTTTGTGTTTGCGGGAAGCGCCTGTGCGGCCGACTTCGAAGTCCAGGAGGTTCTTGCCGGGGAGGGAATGGTCTCCTCCGCGCATGAGCTCGCTTCGCGGGCCGGAGTGGAGATTCTGCAGAAGGGCGGGAACGCCATCGACGCCGCTGTGGCGACGATGCTTGCCTTGAACGTGGTCGAGCCCAATGCTTCCGGTATCGGCGGCGGCGGTTTTATGACCATTCGCTTCGCCAAGACCGGAGAAGTCGTGGAGCTTGACTACCGGGAGGTAGCTCCGTATTCGGCAACGAAGGACATGTATGCTTCCGAGGCGTCGAAGCAGGCGAAAGAGTCCGTTATCGGCGGAAAAGCGGTCGGTGTTCCCGGAATCGTCATGGGTATCTTCACCGCGCTGAACAAGTACGGAACCATGTCGTTCGCGGAAGTCGCCGAGCCGGCGCTTCGCCTTGCGGAAGAGGGGTTCGAGGTCCATCCGATGCAGAACGGGATCATCACCGACGAGTTCGATAAGCTCGCGAAGTACAGCCCCGAGAGCGCGTTCCTGCCGGGCGGCCTTCCGGCGGAAGCCGGAACGATCCTGAAGCAGCCTGAACTGGCGAAGGCCTTCCGCCTGCTCGCCGCGGAAGGGCCCGCCGCTTTCTATCGCGGTCCTATAGGCGAGGCTGTTGTCGCCGCAGTGAACAAAGCGGGCGGCGATATGTCCATGAAGGACCTGAACGATTACAAGATGATCATCCAGGAGCCTGTTATGGGAACGTACCGCGGATACTCCATCTACTCCACGCCTCCGGCGTCAAGCGGCGGAACGCATATCGTCCAGCTTCTCAATATTATGGAGAACTTCCCGGTGGCGCAGTGGAAGCACAACTCGCCCGAGTATCTTCATCACCTCGCCGAGGCGATGAAGATGGTCTTCGCCGACCGCCAGAGATACATGGCGGACACGGCGTTCGTGGACGTTCCCCTTGCCGGCCTGGCAAGCAAGGAGTACGCGAAGATGCTTGCCGGAAAGATCAACCGCTACAGCGTTATGCAGGAAGTCCTCCCCGGAGATCCCTGGCAGTTCGACGGCGGCAAGAAGACCGCCTACATCGGCCATGACGGGAACAAGCATATCTCCACGAGCTCCTTCTCCGTGGTCGACAGCGAAGGCAACATCGTGGCCTCCACCAACACCGTGAACTACTTCTTCGGCTCCGGCGTGGTCGTTCCCGAGTACGGCATCGTCCTGAACAACGAGATGGACGATTTCGCCCAGGATCCCAAGAGCGTCAACGCGCCGGAACCCGGCAAGCGCCCCCTTTCCTCGATGTCGCCGACGATCGTTCTCGACCCCGAGGGCAGACCCTTCATGTCCCTCGGTTCCGCGGGAGCCATGAGAATCATCACCGCCATGAGCCAGATCATCATGAACGTCGTCGACTTCGGCATGACCATGGACAAAGCCATCGAACAGCCGAGGATCTTCAACCTCGCCGGCGGCGGGAAGGCAGGAAAACTGCTCGTCGAAGGCGGCATCGACCCGGCGACCGTGATGTATCTCAAGCTCCGCGGCCATGACATCGACGAGCGGGCTCGCGGCGGTTACTTCGGCACCGCGCAGGGCATACTCATCAACTACGCCAAGGGGTTGCATCAGCACGGCAGGATCAACGGCGGCGCCGACAGCAGACGTCTCGGAGTTCCCGTCGGTTTCTAGAGATTTGTTGAATAAAAAGCGGAACCGGATACTCCGGTTCCGCTTTTTATAGCTTCTGAGGGCTGCTCTACATACCGTTTGCCTGGATATCGGCGAGTTCGCTCATAATTTCCCTTGACTGGACGTAGGCTTTTTTGTACAGAGGAAAGCGCCGCGAATAGATCTCATGGTTCTTTTCGTCGGGAATCGTCGGCGCCCGGAATGCAAGCCACGATTTGATTTCGGACGGATCTGAAAAGACCCCGACCCCCAGTCCCGCAAGGAACGCATCGCCGAATGGAGCTTCCGCGTCGTGTTCGAGGCGCTTCATCGCGAAGCCCGTAACGTCCGCAAAAATCTTCGTCCACAGGTCGCTTTTGGCCGATCCGCCCACCATGTAGCAAATATCGTCGAGTTTGATGCCTGCTTTTATCGCCTCTTCCATATTGTGCCGGAGCGAGTATGCGACTCCTTCCATGCAGGCGCGGTAGATATGTTCTCTGGTATGGAGAAGGGAGAGCCCGAGAATCATCCCGCGTGCGTCCGGGTCCCAAATCGGGGAGCGTTCTCCCATAAAATACGGAAGTACCAGAAGGCCGTCGCTTCCCGGTTTTACAGTATCGGCTTTTTGCTCCAGAAGGGCGTATGCGGATACTCCGGTCATTCGTTCCTCTTCTTTTTCTCCGGCCGCGAACTGATCTCTGAACCATCGGATGACGGCTCCGGAGGTGGCGCCTCCCCCGAAAGTATAAATGCTCGTTTCATCGTTTACAACGTACGGAAAGCTGACGAGCCCCGGAGAAAGATACTTCCCGTCGTGAACGGTTCCCCAGCACATGGATGTTCCGGTCATGGCCACATGCTCTCCCTCGCGAGTCGTTCCGCAACTGAACTGCGCCACGGCCGCGTCGATTCCTCCGGAAATTACGGGAGTTCCCTCCATCAGTCCCGTGGCATCGGCGAACTGCTTGTTGAGGCGCCCGACGATGTCGAACGATCTGGCGATACGTTCAGGAAGAAGCGAAACGGGGATTCCAAGGATATCGCACATCTCCGGAGACCACTGTTTTTTGTGGATGTCGAAGACGCCGCCGATATTTCCGGCGGATGAGTAGTCGGTCGCGAGGACGTCCGTGAGCTTGTAGATAACATAATCTTTCGGTGTGACGAACTGATGGATTCGTTTCCAGATTTCCGGTTCGTTGTTCCGTATCCAGAGCATCTTCGTGAAGCCGTAATAGCTGTCGACATAATTTCCGGTTATGCCGAACAAAGTGTCGAACGGAACGTTTTGTTTCACCCACTGAGTCTCTTTACGGGCCCGGCGGTCCATCCATATTATGCACGGACGGAGCGGGGTCGAGTCTTTGTCCATCGGGATTCCCGACCCGCCGTAGAGACCGCTGAGAGCGATGCCTTCGATATCGGAAGGCTGTAACCCGGAGAGTTCGAACGCGGTTTTCAAGGTGTCACGAACGGCTTCGAGCCAGATGTCCGGCCATTGTTCGGCCCAGGAAGGCGCGGGCGTAACGACGCCGTACTCGCGATAACTTTGGCTTATCACCTTTCCCGACCCGTCGAGAATCACCGCCTTTGTTCCGCTTGTACCTATATCGACGCCTACCAGCATAACCAATTCCTCCCTTACTCCGGATTCAATCCTTCCGTTCTTTCGATCGGACTTCTTTACACGCTTGAAGCGCCTCGTTCCTCGTCGTTATCGAAAACGTCGTTCAGGGTCTTTCAAGAGACACTCCGATCCTGAAGGCGATCTCTCTGGCAAGATGGAGGTGCTCCGTAAAAGGACGTCCTTTTTTGACGGTTTGTTCCCACAACAGCTCTCCGCGGTCGCATGCCGCCGCTATCTCCGACGCCTGATGAACGACGCCGAGATAGCATTTGTCGAAAAGCGTCAGAACGTGCGCCTGCCACTCTTTCTGCGATTTTATCCTGGCGTCGTATTGCGTGGTGACTCCCCCCAGAAGTTCCAAAGAAAAACCGAACGAACGCATAAGATCGATATGATGTTTCAGCAGGGTAAAACCGTCCAAGGCCATTCTTTTCGCCTGAACAGGAACGAGAACCCATCTCGATGCGCGAAGAGCGTTCAGCGTAAAGATTCCGATGTCCGGCGGACAGTCGATAAGAACGATATCGAAGTGCTCCTTGTTGCTTTCAAGAAAACGTTGGATTCTCGCATGGGGTTCCAGGTACTGAGAGACGAAGGAAACGGTACCCGCGAGGTGAAAGCCTCCTGGAACAATGGAGAGATTGTGTATTCTCGTGGAATGAACGAGGGCCATCTTCGGCGAAAAAGAGGATTCGAAGAGAGCGCTCAGAGAGAGAGATGGTTCGAACGGCTTCTCCGCAAAAAAACTTGTCGCGTTGCATTGAGGATCCGCGTCGACAAGAAGTACGCGAAGACCTTTATGAGCGAAAATTCCCGCAAGGTTGACGCACGTGGTGGTTTTGCCCACTCCGCCTTTCTGATTGGCGACAGAAATCACGATCACCCCGCACACACCTCCATGCTGTTTTGCATAAAACAATATCACAAAAGCTGGATTTTCAACATACTGCGAGCACAAGAAAATCAAAAAAAAGCAGAAACTAGTCGCCGAATTTGCGTTTTCCACTTGACAGGAAGGATGCTATGTCTGAGAATTTTAGTGCATGTTGGTCCACAAACTTATTCGGGAGGTGTTTTTCAGGTGAAGAAGTGGATTCTTTGGGTTCTCGTTGCGTGTCTGTGCGTCGGAGTTCCGGCGGGTATGGCGGGAGCGGCCGAAGCCGCGAAGAAGTACAAGATAGCTACGGTAGTCAAGGTCGACGGAATTGCATGGTTCAACAGAATGCGCATAGGGGTGGAAGAGTTCGGCAAGGAAACCGGTCATGAGATGTGGATGGTCGGGCCTGCGAAAGCCGACGCCGCCGAACA
>LVBO01000075.1 GCA_001604435.1 Synergistales bacterium Syner_01 | reverse complement strand
GCGTGTGCTCCGCGAGGCGAAAGAGTGGCGCGTTGTCGTCGCCAACTACCATCTTTTTTTCTCGTATATCCTCGGCGCAGGGAAGCCCTTTCCCGTACCGTTCGACCTCCTGATCTGCGACGAAGCGCATCATCTGCCGGAAGCCGCGCGGTCCTCGATGACCGTTTCGGTTACGGACGACGACGTGGCCAGGCTGCTCCGGAGCAGAGTGCTCGCAGATACTCTCGCGAGGCTGGAGAGAAGCGGGAGGGGAGTGCGGAACGCCGCGACCCTGTCGACGGAAATCAGGGAGGAATCCGCACGCTTCTTCGAACTTCTGGACGTCCTTCTTCCCGGCAGGAAGGAGAACATCACCGTCCGGAACGAGGAGCTGCTCCGGCAGCAGAAGATCCTCTCGGGAAAAATGCTGGAACTTTTCAACCTTTTTGTTCCGCTCGTTTCCGACGAGGCAATCTCCGATGGAAACGAGGACGGCGGACTCTCCGCATGGATGGAGGAGTGCGGACGTATCAGGAGGAGTTTGGCGTGGTGCGCCGAGGTGGACAAATTCCCGTCGTGGGCCTACTGGAAAAGCGAGCGGTCGCTCTTCAGCGCACCGGTGTCTCCCGGGGAGGAACTTTCCAGCGGTTTTTTCACATTCTCCGCCGAGAAAATGATCTTCATCTCCGCAACGCTTGCAATAGGAGGGAAGACGGACTTCTGGGAAAGGGAGACGGGAATTCGCCCGGACCGTCTTTTTATCAGCGGCTCTCCGTTCGACCTGGAACAGCAGATGGAGATTCTCGTGGTCGACACCGGGCTCGACGTGATGAATCCCCGCTACGACGATACGGTCTGTCGCATCGTCGAGAAACTGGTGGAGGCGAACGGGGGGAGCACGCTGGTGCTCCTGGCCTCGCACCGGTTGCTCGGAAAAGTGGGGCGCGCTTTGAGCTCGAAGCCCAGGGGATATCGCGTCCTTGTGCAGGGAGAAGGTCCCCGCGGCGAACTTCTTGCGGCGTTCCGGAACGATCCGTCCTCGGTGCTCGTGGGGAGCGCCTCTTTCCGGGAAGGGGTGGATGTTCCCGGAGACGGATTGACCCAGGTCATCATCGACCGGATTCCCTTCCCTCATCCGGGAGATCCTTTGGTGCAGGCGAGAAATGCTCTCGAAGGCGCGGGGGCGTTTGCGCGCGTCACGCTTCCGGAGGCGAAGATGCTGTTGAAGCAGGCCGCCGGAAGGTTGATCCGAAGCCGGAACGACCGGGGCCGGGTCGCGATTCTCGACGGACGGGTGCTCGGACGCCCTGAATGGAAGATTCCGTCGGCGTTGCCCAAAGTGAAATATCGTCGGCTTGTAGTTGCGCGTTCCGCTGTTGCTCCAAGCGGGGGTGTGTGATATAGTATCGAGGCTGAAAAAAAGCCGTTGATGAACGGCTGGTTTTTTTATTGCCGTCAGGAGGTGTCATTGGTGAAACAGACGTTCCAACCCCACAACAGACCGCGAAAAAGAAAAATGGGTTTCCTCGCCAGATCGAGTTCGCCCACAGGCCGTCGTATTCTCCGCAATCGCAGGAGAAAGGGCCGCGCCCGGCTGGCCGTGTAATCCTTGAGATTTTTTTTTCCTCGGTCTTCACGCCTTCGAAGAGGGTGGGAGTTCGATAGTGTCTTCCGCACCGGTGATCGGCTGAGAGGCGAACTGGTGCGGTTGCTGTTTCTGAAGGCGGAGGACGGCGTCGTTCGTATCGGCCTGGCGGTGGGTAAAAGACAGGGGAAGTCCCACGACCGGAACAGAGGGCGGAGAGTTTTGAAAGAAGGGTTTCGCAGGCTGCTTCCCTGGATCCGGCCGGGAGTATGGATAGTCGCGGGACTCAGCAGCGCGGGAATGGGAGCACGCTCGACGGATGTCTACAAAGAGCTGGCCCGACTTCTCGAAGGGGGAGGGTATCTGAAGCCGGAATGGCCGGGAGCGAACTGGGAAAATCCGTCGGAGGGCGCGAAAGAAAAATGACGCCCGCGGCATGGGTTGGCATCAAACTTGTTCGGGGGTACCAGATTTTTGTATCCCCGCTCCTTGGACATAACTGCAGATTCTATCCTACGTGTTCGCAGTATGCGATGGACGCGATTTCCGTTCATGGTTTCCCGAGAGGTCTCTTTTTAACATTGAAACGGCTTTGCAAGTGCGCCCCGTGGCACCCCGGCGGGTATGATCCCGTACCTCCGGCGGCTCCAAGAGAGGAGCAGGGGGCTTATTCGTACAAGGATGGTGATCTATAGTGGGTTCTATTTGGAAGATGGGCGGGGACCTTATGATGAGGCTGATGGAGCTTGTTCACGGCTTCACCGGGTCCTGGGGGTTGGCGATCATCGTGCTGACGTTGATTGTCCGGTTGCTTCTGCACCCCCTTACAAAGAAGCAGATGACGAGCATGCAGAAGATGCAGAAACTCCAGCCGCGTATCAAGATGCTGCAGGAGAAGTTCAAGGACGACAAGGAATCGCTCAACCGAGAGATGATGGCCCTGTACAAGGAGAACAAGGTGAACCCGGCCGCCGGATGCCTTCCTCTTCTTGTCCAGCTGCCCGTCTTCATTCTGCTTTACCAGGTGCTGACCAACTACGACTTTTCGGGCGTCTCGTTCCTCTGGATACGGCTCGACGGTTCGGTGCTGACCACGCTCGGCGAAGCGCTCAAGCTCACGGTCGAGAAGGATCAGCTCGGCATCATGACCGTTCTTTACGGCCTTATGGCGAACCCGTTCGCGTTGATGAACGTTTCCGTCTATCTTCCCAACCTTCTGCTTCTCCTGGGAATCGGTTTCCTCACGTGGTACCAGCAGCAGCTTACAGCGAGCGGAAATCCTCAGATGGCGATGATGAACTGGTTCATGCCGCTCTTCCTCACCTTCATCTGTCTCAGCCTTCCCGGAGGAGTCCTTCTGTACTGGGGCGTCTCCTCCCTTCTCGGAGTGGTTCAGCAGCTGAGCATGTCCCGGAAGACCAAGGCGGAAATGCAGCAGAAGCCGATTCTGCTCAAGGATAAACCGACCAAGAGCGGCGACTGAAACTGACGTGTCGGCTCCGCGCCCGCGGAGCCTGAAGCCGGCGAGCGGACGCTCCGGATTCGGAGTGTCCGCGTACGTCGTGCAGCATACAGCCGCTTCTTCTCCTTTTCATGGGGACGGAGGGGCTTTCTCCCAGGGAGTTCTCTGAACGGAAGGAGGATTGTTGTGAACGACGACATACTTGTTCTGGACGTTTCTTCAGTCGAAGAGGCCCGGAAAATCGCTTCAGCCGAGTGGGATCTTGGCCCCGCCGATCTGACGGTCAAGGTGATTGAAGAGGAGAAGAGCTTTTTCGGTCTCCTCGGCAGAAAACTGCGCGTAGAGGTCCGGCCGGTCGCGCCGCTTCACGTTCTTCGGGGCAGAAATACCGTCGATCGCCTGTTGGAGATGATGGAACTGCATATAACCTCCGAAATAGCCGACGAGAACAGGATCAACCTCTCCGGTCCGGATGCGGGCATCATCATCGGGAAGTACGGAGAGACGCTCAAATCGATGGAGTACCTGCTCAACCTCGTCTCCAGAGGAGCGGACGAAGGCCGCCGCATAGTTCTGGACAGCGACGGGTACCGGGAGCGTCGCGAGTTGAGCCTTCAACGCCTCGCGCTGGCCGCCGCGCGCAAGTGCGCCCGGAAGGGCAGACCCGCCCACCTTGAACCGATGACGAGTTGGGAACGGCGAATCGTTCATCTTACGTTGAAAGACAGCCCCGATGTGGAAACCAGGTCCGTAGGCGAATCGCCCTCGCGGAAGGTTGTCATTTATCCGCTTCGGAGGAGCTCGTACAGCGGAAGACCCCCTCGAAAGGGATCCTGATGTACCCGGTCCTTTTTCATATCGGCGACAACCCGGTCCACAGTTACTACCTGCTGTGGACCTTGGCTTTGACTCTGGCCGTCGTTTTTTCGCGCCGAAGGATGACGTATTCCTACGGAATGGACGACGACGATGCCCGTTCGGTCATTATTTGGGCCTTCCTCGGGATGCTCCTTGGAGCCCGCGCGGGAAGCGTCTACGACTCTTGGTCGATCTATAGCGCGGACCCGCTGAAGATTCTCAGAATCTGGGAGGGCGGGCTTTCCGCCGTTCCGGCCTTTCTGGGCGCAGGATTCGTCTCCTTCGTCTATTCGAAGCGCCGGAAGATCCCGTACTGGATGATCGTCGACGCCGCCGCGCTCCCCGCGGCCCTCACCGTCGCAGTAGGCCGCTGGGGGTGTTTTTTGAACGGGTGCTGCACAGGGATCGAGACAACGGTTCCGTGGGCACTCCGCTTCCCGTCGGATGCCTTGGGACTTCTCCGCCATCCGACGCAGCTCTACTATTCGTTCGGCGCGCTCTTCATCGCCGCTTTTCTCCAATGGGCGGAGTCCTCGTGGCTCGGTTACCGGAACGACCGAAGAATCGGGGGAGCGGTTCTTTGTCCTCTCTTCGCGATACTCTATTCTCTGCTGCGCCTGGCTGTCGACCCGTTCCGGAGCGATTTCGCCCGCATCGGGATGCAGACGAACCGGTCCCTTCTCCTTGGTGTACTCGGAATAAGCATGGTCTGGCTCGGGTATTCCGTATACCGAGGGAAAAACTGTATACGAAGTTGATATGAAATGCGTATTCAGGGATAGGTAAAAAAAACGATGTATCCAAGCCGCGGACGCATACAATGAAAGCATCTTGATTCGGAGGTGACGCGCTATGAAAGGAACAAAAAACACAGGTGCATTCTTCGGTTCGGCGAAAGCTTTCTTCGTGCTTCTTGTGCTCGTCGTGCCTTTTCTGCTGACCGCGGATACGGCATTCGCACAAGACCCGTTTTCCGGGAATCCGGTCGCGAAAATCGCCAGAGAGCTTTCTCCCGCAGTGGTGAATATCGACGTGGAGACGATGGTGACCCGTTCCGTCCACCCCTTCGCCAACGACCCGTTCTTCCGTCAGTTTTTCGGCGAGGAACAACGCCGTTTTTCCCGCACGGTTCCCATGAAAGGGAGAGGTTCCGGATTCATCGTCTCGAAGGAAGGACACATCATCACCAACAACCACGTCATCGACGGCGCGGACAAGATCACCGTGACATTTTCCGACGGACGTACGTTCGAAGCGAAGGTATTGGGCAAGGACCCGACGTTCGATCTCGCGGTCATCAAGATCGACGGAAACGATCTCCCCGTACTCGAGCTCGGCGACTCCGAAGCGACCGAGGTCGGCGAATGGGTGGTCGCAATAGGCAATCCGTTCGGGCTGGAGCATACGGTCACCGTCGGCGTGGTTTCGGCGAAGAACCGGAGCATTCACGCGGGAAACGTAAACTTCGACGGATTCCTTCAGACGGACGCCGCGATCAATCCCGGCAATAGCGGCGGTCCTCTTCTGAACCTGGAAGGGAAGGTCGTCGGCATCAACACCGCCATCGTTCCGTTCGCCCAGGGCATCGGCTTCGCGGTGCCGGTGAATATGGCGAAGCAGGTCATGGACGATCTCATCGAGTTCGGCCGGGTGAAAAGAGGATGGCTCGGCGTCTACATCCAGCCGCTTACCAAGGAGTTCGCCGAGGCGTACGGCGTGAAAGAGGAGAACGGCGCCGTTGTGAGCGATGTCCTCCGCGACTCTCCCGCCGAAAAGGCCGGACTCCAGCGGGGCGATGTGATCCTTGAGGTCGACGGCTCCGGCGTCAAAAATCACCAGGAGTTCGTGATGAAGATTCGGCAGAAGCTCGCCGGAGACAAAGTCACCCTGACGGTCATCCGCCAGAAGAAGAATATCAAAGTGGACGTACCCCTCGGCGAGATGCCCGGCAACGAGAAACAGACCGCTTCCCGCACCGGCGGATCGAAGGTGCTCACAACCCTTGGATTGGAAGTCGGCGAGATGACGGAAGATATCCGGAAGCAGAACAACCTTCGCAAGGATGAAGGCGTGCTGATCGCCGCCGTCGAGGAAGGTTCCATGGCGCAGAGAGCGGGTATCCGCGAGAACGACGTGCTTCTCGAAGTGAACGGAGTCAGGCTTTCCGGCCTCTCCGACCTCGAAAAGGCCGATGTCAAGGGCAACTCCGTGGTGCTCCTGATCATGAGAGACTCGAGATCCTTCTTCGTCTCGATACGAACGGGGAAGTAACGAAGAGACCGATACGCAGTCACGAAGAGCGGAGCGCCTCGTCCGGGGCGCTCCGCTCTTCGTGACTGCGTGATTTCTCTTACTCCTCGGAACAACGGAACTTATACCCCACTCCGCGGACGGTCTCGACGGCCGTATCGAAACCGTGAGGCCGCAGCTTGTCCCTGAGATACTTGACATGGACGTCGACGACGTTGCTTCTGCCGTCGTATTCTTTTTTCCACACGGACGCGACAAGCCGTTCCCGCGTGAACACCTGGTTCGCGTGCCGGAGCATCGTTTCGAGAATATCGAACTCCCGGCGCCTGAGGTTGACGAAACTCCCGTCCACTCTGCACTCCCGCGTCACCGTATCGAGCGTAAGCCGCCCGCAGGCGAGCAACGGCGACTGCTTGTCCGCGGCCCTCCGGATGAGCGATCTGACCCGCACGACGAGTTCCCTGGAGTCGAACGGCTTCACCATATAGTCGTCGGCTCCGCGGTTGAACCCCTCCACCTTGTCCTCGACCGAGTCGCGGGCGGACAGAATGAGCACGGGCGAACATCCGCCTTCGTTTCTGTATGCTTCGACAACCTGAAACCCGCTGATCCCCGGGAGGACGATATCCAGGATGATACAGTCGAATCGCGAGAGCAGAGCCTTTTCGAGCCCTTCTTCACCGGAATGGGCGCTCTCCACGGAAAAGCCGTTTTCGTTGAGCACTTCGGCGAGCACTTGCACAAGATCTCTATTGTCCTCGATGATGAGAACGGACACGTTTCTCCCCCCCTTTAATGAAAAAACCCGTATAAAATATGCAAGAGGATTAAAACACATCCAGAATTAAAAGTCGAGTGCAAGATTAGATGACTTTTTCTTTCCCTGAATTTCTGCTGAACCGTGTCACTTCCAACGCAGCGTGCGTGATGATTTGCTTTATTTTCTGCTAGATGATAGTATTGTCGTCGACCCTTACTCGGATTTGCGCAAAAAACGCTCTTCTGAGTTACGGGATTCTGTCTACGAGGTGAAGAAACATGTTGCAGGGAGAGAAGAAGCAGGGAATTATCACGGAGTTTCAGGTACATACGACCGATACCGGGTCGCCCGAGGTCCAGGTTGCGATGCTCACGCAGCGTATCCGCGAGCTTACCGAACATCTCAAGATCCACACGAAGGACTTCCATTCGCGCCGCGGTCTTCTGAAGATGGTCGGCAAACGCCGCAGACTTCTCCGGTATCTGAAGGACAAGGATTTCAACCGGTACAGAACGCTTATCGAAAGACTCGGTCTGCGTCACTGAAAAAAAGGTCGATTTCCGGTGCGAGGACGAAAAGTCCTCGCACTTTTTTTGTTCGATTGTGGTATTCTTACTCCGCATACAATAAAAAGAGCTGAATTTTGAGGAGGAAGAAGTGTATGGAAATGACGTTTTCAGTTGAAATTGGAGGCCGTCCTCTGGAGTTTTCCACCGGAAAAGTGGCGAAGCAAGCAAGCGGAGCAGTGGTGGCGGCGCACGGAGAGACGACGGTGCTGACCACGGCCTGCATCACCGACAAACCGCGCACCGGGATCGATTTTTTTCCGCTGCTTGTCGATTTTGAAGAAAGATTCTACTCCGCCGGGAAGATTCCGGGCGGCTTTATCAAGCGGGAGGGGCGCCCCTCCGAAACGGCCATTCTGAGCTGCCGGATGGTTGACCGTTCCATCCGCTCGCTTTTCGACGAGACGATGCGGCACGACGTCCACGTGGTCTCGACGGTGCTTTCGGTCGACCAGGTGAACCCGCCCAACGTGCTCGCAATAAACGCCGCATCCGCCGCGCTCACCATTTCCGACATCCCCTGGGGAGGTCCCGTGGGCGCCGTCAGAATCGGCCGCCTCGGGGACGAGTTCGTGGTGAACCCCACCGAGGAGCAGATGCTGGAATCCACCCTCGACCTTTTGGTCGCCGGGCATCTTGACGGGGTGACGATGGTTGAGTGCGGCTCGAAGGAGATCTCCGAGGACCTCCTTGTCGACGCTCTTGAGCTGGCGCAGAACGAGATCAAGAAGATCGTCGGCCTCTTCAACGAGATGCGCGCCGCAGTCGGACGCAAGAAGCTTGTGCTTCCGTCAGCCCCCTCCTTCCCCGACATCGACGCATGGGCGGCGGAGAACCTTGCCGGAGAGATCCGCGACGCGGTGAAAATCCACGAGAAAAAGCCCCGCGGCGACGCGATATCCGCGGCCAGAAACAAGCTGCAGGAGCATTTTCAGGCGCAATACCCCGAGAGCGGCGACTATATCGCCGGGCTCATCGACGAGATGGTGAAGAAGACGATGCGTTCGCTCATCGTCGACGAA
>LVBO01000005.1 GCA_001604435.1 Synergistales bacterium Syner_01 | reverse complement strand
GCGCGGAAAGGTCGCGGGGATGTTCGGCGACTACGGTATCGAAGTACTTAACTTCTTCGTGAACTCGATCAATGTTCCCGAGGACGATCCTGCGGTGGCGGAGCTGAAAAAAACGCTCTCCGAACGGGCGAAAATGGAGGTTCTGGGGTACAATTACCAGCAGATGCGCTCGTTCGATACCCTTGAAAAAGCCGCGTCGAACGAGGGGGGCGGCAATCTGATGAACGCCGGTTTAGGACTCGGAGTGGGGATGGGTGTCGGCGGCGCGTTCGGCAAAATCGCCGGCGAAATGGGGAGCAATCTGACCACCGCGGGAGGGGAGCCGTTCTCTTCGCCCCGATGCGAAAAGTGCGGCGCTCCCGCGGGCCGGGGTGCGAGATTCTGCTCGGAGTGCGGCGCTCCTCTTCCCGGAAGAGTCTGTCCGTCATGCGGCAAACCGCTGCCGGAGGGGGCGAAGTTCTGCGCGGAATGCGGCGTTTCACTGACTCCGAGGTGTCCTTCCTGCGGGAAGGAGGCGTCTCCCGGCGCCGGGTTCTGCGCCGAGTGCGGTACCGCCATCGGCCGGAAGCAAGAGTAACTGGTATTCGGCATTTCAAGAAGGGAGTAGTTAGCTACTATGTTCATTACACCAGAGAGGACGTTCAGTAAAAGTTTTATTCTGCTTGTCATAATGTCGGTGGTCCTCGCGGGGCTCTCGGCGGTCATTTTTCTGCTTGTGCCTCACGGAGCGCGAACGGAAGGTTTTTGGATTTCCTTCTGGGCGATCCTCTTTTCGGTTGTCCTCTCGTTCTCCTACATGATCTTCCACGTCGTCGCGGGGAAAGACGACTTTGCGCCGGTTCCGCTGCTGCTGGGGCTTTCCACGACCATTGCCTGCTACTGTATTTTCGTCCTGGGCAACGTGCTTGTTTCGCACTTCTGGCTTCGCCTGCCCCGGAACGCCTATCTTGCCACGCATATCGTCGGTTTCATGCTCCTGGTGGGAGGCGGCGGAGCGATCACGCTGCTCTCGCTGACGGCGAAGGAGACCGACGTGAGCGCGTCGCTCAAGCGGAGCCGTCTTTTCGTGCAGACGACGCGAGTCGCCTCCCTTGTCGACGAGCTCAGCCTCTCTCCGTTCGCAGGACAGGCCGCCGACTTGATCGCCCGCTTGCGGAAGCTCAAGGAGGCGATCCAATACAGCGATCCGATGGCTCCGGATGGGTTGGAAGCCGAAGAGCTCGTCGTCATCGCGGTGAGCGCCGTGGAAGATAGATCCCGCCGATTCATGTCCGCGGGTTCCGACCAGGAGCGTCGCGCCTTCCTTAATGAGGCCTCGCCCCTGGTGGAGAAGGCGTTCAACACGCTGCACAGGCGGAACGAAGAGGTCAGGGAGAGCAAATAGGACGTTCGGAAAACGCTGTACGTCTGAAAGCACCTGGAGAAAAAGCGTATATTTTCACATCCTGAGCCTTTTTTTGGGGGCCCTCTCTGCACTTTTATGCAGAAAGGGCTTTTTTGCTTTACAATAGAGAGGTCACCTTACGGTGATATACCTTTCGTCCTTACTGCTGTGCACCGCCACATTCATATACTCCGAAAGGGGAGAATGCAAATGGAGAGGCTGGAAAAAGTTATACTGACTAATTTGCGGAGCCGTCCGCAGGAAGAGCGTCTTTATTGGGAGAACGGGTGGATGACGTCGTCGGATCTGCTCGATTTCGTAGAAAAGAATGTCCAGGTCTTGAAAAACGCCGGATTCAAAAAAGGGCAGAGAATCGCGGTCCTGCTGCCGAACTCTCCCCAGGTCCTGGCGCTCTCCCTGGCGGCATGGAGCCTGGGCGGCGCCATATCGCCGCTGAACGCGAAATCCGGTCTGCCTTCCCTGATGGGAACGCTGAACTTGGTCGAACCGTGCGCCGTCGTCCTCGCGCCCGGACTTGACGAACTGAAAGACGCCCTTCGCGAGCAGAATGTCCCCGTCGTTCTTGCGGAATCCCTCTCCACGCCGCTTCCTTCGTGCTCCGTGCGGGAGACGAGCGTCGAAGACGAGTCGCTCGCAGTGATTTTCGCCACGTCGGGGACGACCGGCCTTCCGAAGGCTGTTCCGCTGACGCACGGCAACCTTTTGGATAATGCGTTAAGGATGTACGACGCGCTCGAGCTTCTTGCCGAGGGGGATAATCTGCTCAACGTGCTGCCGAACTTCCATTCCTTCGGATACACTGTGGCGGGTCTGATGCCTCTTGTCCGCAATCTGAAGCAGACCATTCTCGCTTCGTTCCTGCCTCCTGTGGAGGCCATGAAAACCATTCATGCATCCGGAACGAACGTGATTCTTGCCGTTCCGGCCATGCTCCACTTTATGATTATCGCTGTTGAGAAAGGGGCTCCGAAGCCGGAGAATCTGAAAATGGTCGTCACGGGTGGAGACCGCCTCAACGTCCAGCTCGACGCCAAGGCGAAGACCGCTCTCGGAGCCGGCGTCATCGAGGGGTACGGGCTTACGGAGTGTTCTCCCGTAGTGGCGGTGAACAACAACTACGAGAAGCGCCGTCTTGGGACGGTCGGACCGGTTATGGACGGGTACGAGTGGAAGCTGCTCAACGACAGGAACGAAGACGTCACGCCTTCGGGGGAGGGTGTTCTCTGGGTGCGCGGCCCGTCCGTCACGAGCGGCTACTTCCGCGATCCGGTCATGACGGCGGACCGTTTCGTCGACGGTTGGTTCAACACCGGCGATTACGTGCGCATGGAAGAGGGGTGCGTCCGCATCCTCGACAGGGTGACGGATATCGTCATCGTCGGCGGATTCAACGTGTATCCGCAGGAAGTCGAGGCCATTCTCCACACCCATCCGGCCATATCCCAAGCCGTGGTGGTCGGCATGCCGCACCCGGTGAACGGAGAGGTGCCGAAGGCGTTCGTCCAACTTCGCGAAGGAGCGCAGGTCACGTCGCGCGAGGTCATCGATTTCTGTAAAAAACATTTGGCGCACTTCAAGGTGCCGCGCAGCGTCGAGTTCATGGAGTCGTTCCCGCTCTCCAGCACGGGGAAGGTGCTTCGGAGAATGCTGAAGCAGCCGAAGTAAATAATCGGGGCTTCCTCGATTCGGGGAAGCCCCTGTTTCCCAGCCGAAAAAATCCTCAGAATGCGCGGAAGCCGACGACGTCCTCGCGGATTTTCATGTACCGTTTCTTCGTGATGTCCATGTGCTCCTTTTCCATGTCCTTGATCTTGCGGAACATGACGGATGTTTCGCCCGCGGACTCTTTTTCGAGGCGCTCGTAGAACTCCATCGCGCGCATCTCGGAGAGATATGCGGCGGAGGCGACGCGGAGCAGCGAGGTCGTGTCGCCGAAGTCCTTCGTCTGAACGTGCAGCTCCGGTTCCACGACCATGTTCGGGTCGATGGGGCACTGCGCGCCGAAGAGCTTCTCGTAGTAGTTCATCAGACTTGCCTCGTGTTCGCTCTCCCAATCGGAGAGGGCCGACAGCTCTTTCTTCAAGTGCTCTTCATCGACGCTCTCCGCCCACGTATGGTAAAAGTTCTTCGCCTCTATCTCGGCGTGGATCCCGTACCGGAGCGCACCCTTCATATCGAAAGTCTTTTCGGTCATCGTTATCCCTCCTGTGCAAGATGAGATTCTTCCCTGTATTATACTCTATTCACGTGAAAAATTGCAAAAACCGGGCGCTTTTCGTCGCCTTGACAAACCTTTGCCGTCGGACTACTATCAACTCGGAGGCGCGTGCGCCTCCTTTCGGAAGATGTTCGGGAAGTCCGGTGAAAATCCGGCGCGGACCCGCCACTGTAAGCCCGACGAAGCCACCGAGCCACTGGAGCGAACCGGCGCAGCACTGCGTACGAAGTGTTCCGGGAAGGGGTGGGGGAGGATGAAGGCGAGCCAGGAGACCGGTCTTTCGAAGCAGCGGGAAGACTCGCGAGGAATCGAGGCCGCCGAAGTGTTTTCCCCCCCTTTTCCGGAAGTAACGATGGCGAAGGTTGTGGAAGAAGATCACTGGAAGAGGGCCGTTTCCTGTCTGGAACGGTCTTTTTTATTTTCTCCGCCGGAACGGCGCGGCGGTGTGCGCTCGTTTCCTCCGGGGGCCTAGGCGTCCGGGGAGCATTTTCCCGGCTATCGTCCCACGGGAGGGGTAAAGGATGAGAAAAATGAGTTATGCTGTCTTCGTGTTCGTTGTGTGTCTGACCGTCCTGTTTTCAGCAAGCGCGTTCGCTTCGGAGCGTGCGAAATCCGAGGGAAAACAGGGAATATTGCTCGTCGCCTTCGGGACGTCGGAGCCCGACGCCCGCTCGGCCATCGACGGCATCGTCGGGGCGGTGCGGAAGGCCTTTCCGGACGCCGAGGTCCGGATTTCGTACACTTCGAACATCATCCGCCGGAAGATACTCAAGGAGGAGGGGCTCGTCGTCGACACGCCTCCGATAGCGTTGGCGAAGATGCAGGACGAAGGTTTTACGTCGGTCGTCGTGCAGTCGCTGCACATCATCTCTGGCGAGGAGTTCCACCAGCTCTCCGGGGTCGTGCGCGCCTTCTCGTCCCTGCGCGGGAAGTACGGCTTCGAACGCCTTTCGCTCGGCAGGCCTCTGCTCGACAGCATGGAGGATTACATGAAGACGGTCGACATGCTCAAGGCGAAGTACGCATCCTTTGCGGCCGACGGAGGCGCGGTCGCCTTCATGGGGCACGGCACGCACCACGGGGCGAATGCGGCCTACAGCAAGATGCAGCTTCTCTTCGACGAGGAAGGCCTGCCTTTCGTCATGGGACTCGTCGAGGCTTTCCCGGATATCGAGAGCGTGAAGCGGCGACTGAAGGAGCTGAACCCGTCGCGGGTGACGCTCGTGCCCTTCATGGTGGTGGCCGGTGATCACGCGAAGAACGATATGGCGGATGCCGACGACCCCGAGTCATGGGTCAGCGTCCTCAGGGGCGAAGGGTACGCCGTCGAGCCTCTTTTGAAGGGACTCGGAGACGGCGAGGGGCTGGCGGAACTCTTCATCGACCACATACGGGAGGCTCTGGAGAACAGGTGACAACGAAACGCGGCCGGGGAATTCCCGGATTTGACCGAGAGCGCCGCCCCGGCGGAGTGGCTATTCGGTATGCGACGTTCCGGTGAGCGTTCGCGGACGTGCTGTGTTTTTCTGGGGCTGCTCCTCCTTCTGGGGGGAGCGGCCCTGTGGCGTCTGCTCGCCGGGGACATGGAGATACCTTTTCCCGGCGCGCTCCGGATTGTTCTTGGATTCGAGCATGCTCTCACCCCGCAGCAGGCGCTGGTCATCCGCGCCGTCCGGTTGCCCCGGCTTCTCGCGTCGCTGGGAGCGGGCGCTTCGCTCGCGGTGTCCGGAGTGGTGCTCCAAGGGATTCTGGTGAACCCTTTGGCGGAACCGTATACGCTCGGTATCGCCTCTGGGGCGGCGCTCGGCGCTTCGCTGGGGATCTTTCTCGGCGGCGCATGGATTCCCGCCGCCGCTTTCGCCGGGGCGCTCGCGGCTCTTTCGCTTTCGCTCCTCCTCGCCTGGCGTTCGGGGGGATTTTCGCCGTTGCACATGGTGCTCTCGGGCATCGTGATCGGCTCGGTACTCTCGGCCGGGGTGACGCTGCTCAAGGCGCTCGCCGGGGAGAGGGTGGCCGCGATCGTCCTCTGGCTGATGGGAAGCTTTTCGGGAGCTTCATCGGAAGGAGCGTTCTCCGTCGCGGCGGGGGCCTTCGCCCTCTTCGCGGCGGCGTGGTGGTGGGGGCGCGACCTTGACGCGATCTCCCTCGGAGAGAACAGGGCGGTCTATCTCGGGGTGGAGGAGCGCCGGATCAAGGGAACGCTGCTCGTGCTCGCTTCGCTGGCAACGGCGCTGACTGTGGCTTCGCACGGCATCATCGGCTTCGTGGGGCTCGTGGGGCCGCATCTTCTGCGGATGGCTCTGGGGCCGTCGCACAGAGTGCTGCTGACGGCCTCGTTCCTTGGAGGGGCTCTTTTGCTCACGGTGGCGGACGGCGTCGCCCGGTCTCTCGGCGAGCTGCCCGTAGGCGTGGTGACCTCGCTGGCCGGAGGGCCGGTCTTCTGTTGGATACTGCTTCGAGGGAGGGAGAGAGTATGAGGGGATCTCCAAGCGTTTCCGGGCGGGGAATCCAGCTTGATCGCGTGTGCGCGGGGTACGGCGGGCGCCGCGTGTTCGACGGGATCTCCGCCGAGTTTCCGTCCGGCGCGCTGACGATGCTGCTGGGTCCCAACGGCAGCGGGAAGAGCACGCTGCTGCGCCTGCTGGGGGGCGCGCTTCCGTTCTCGGGAAACGCGGTTCTGGCCGGTCGTTCGCTCCGTCGTCTCTCTTCCGGGCAGCGGGGGAAGCTCGTCGGCATGGTCTCCCAGTCGCCGTCGCTCTCCTTTCCCTTTACGGTCGAGGAGGTTGTGCTCCTCGGAAGGCTCCCTCACAGAAAGCTCCTCTCAGGATGGACGACCGAGGACAGGACGCGCGCAGTGGAAGCAGCGCGTGAAATGGAACTCGACGCGCTGCTCTCCCGCAGGGTGTCGTCGCTCTCCGGGGGAGAGAAGCAGCGGGTGCTCATCGCGCAGGTGATCGCGCAGCAGCCGGAGGTCTTCCTTCTCGACGAACCGTCTTCCGCGCTCGACCCCCGGCACACGCTCCGGCTCTTCCGCTTCCTCCGGAAATGCGCACGCGAGGGGGCGACGGTGGTCGCGGCGGTCCACGACATCAATCTCGCGGCGGAGTACGCCGACAGCGTCTGCTTCTTGAAAAACGGGCGCATAGAAGCGTTCGGGGATGTGGAGGAGGCGCTCAACGACTCGGTGCTGTCGTCGGTCTACGACGTTCCCTTCGCGTCGTTCGGCGCGGATCGCCG
>LVBO01000074.1 GCA_001604435.1 Synergistales bacterium Syner_01 | reverse complement strand
ACTGTTTCCGGGTTCCGTATTTTCGCCATTGCATTTCCCTTTATGGGTTTTGCCATTTTCGGTTCAGGTTTCTTTACTGCTCTGAACGACGGGCTAACCTCCGCCTTGATTGCTTTCTTGCGTACATTGGTGTTCCAACTCGGCTCTGTTTTGCTTCTCCCAATGATTTGGCAAATTGATGGTATTTGGATTTCCATTGTTGTAGCTGAAGTGATGGCGGTTGTGCTTACAGCAGTCTTCCTTGTCGTAAAGCGAAAAAAGTATCAGTATTCTGCAAAAGGAGCATCATATATGAACTTTAAGTTGGTACCTGTCAGTCAAGAAGATTTGACAGAATACAAAAAGGATATGCAAGAGGCTTTTCAAAAAGGAATAGCGGCAGAGGTTTCTGACTTGGATGTGGAGATACTTCCTGAAAAGGACATCGACATTGCATTATCAAAAAAAGGGGCATTTGCTTACAAAGCGGTTGTGAATGGTGAAATGGTTGGTGGAGCTATCGTTGTAATTGACAAAGAAGCACAACGCAATCATCTTGATTTCCTCTATGTGAAATATGGAACGCAGAGTCGTGGTGTGGGACAGGCTATTTGGAAAGAAGTTGAAAAGCTGCACCCTGACACAAAAGTTTGGGAAACCGTTACCCCGTATTTTGAAAAGCGAAATATTCATTTTTATGTGAATCGATGCGGCTTTCACATAGTGGAATTCTTCAATCCCCAGCACAAAGACCCCGATACGCCTGAAGATATGGTAGGCGGAGATTATTTCTTCCGCTTCGAAAAGAAAATGAGGTGAAGACAAATTGCATATGACTATATCCCGGATGGCAGGCTCCACATGGACTGCGAGCCGGTTGATGTGGAACTGCTCTTCGAGAGGATCGGTTTGCGCCTGTTGCGCCGCGTGACGGGGAAAGACGGTCTGGGTGTGAGGTCGCATGGGCAACGCTTGTTCTCCATGTCGAGGGTGATTCTCTTTTGAGTATGACCGGATATGACGTTTTTTCAAGACAAGGAAGGAAATTTTTTGCCCAATAACTTGGTAACTGAGAAATATTATTTATGGAGCAAGCGCATATATGCGCTGAGATGTATATGTTGATGCGCTGCGTTTTTCTTCCGTTTCGGTACGGAAAAGCCGCTGAACTCTATACCCAAGCAAGCGAGGAGCCCGGATCTCTCCGGGCTCCTTGTGTTCCGTTACGCTACATAAGCTCCTTCAGCGCGGCCAGGGCTGCTTCGTAGTCCGGCTCGGCGGTCTGCTCCGGGACGATCTGGACGTAGCGGATCACGTCCTCCTTGTCCACGATGAAGATGGAGCGGGCGAGGAGGCGAAGCTCCTTCATCAGGACGCCCCAGTTGGTTCCGAAGGAGGCGTCCCTGTGGTCCGAGAGAGCGACGGCGTTCTCTATGCCGCCAGTGGCGCAGAAGCGCTTGATGGCGAAGGGAAGATCCATCGAGATGTTGAGCACCGCCACGCTCTGCGGCTGCTTCGAAGCGTCCTCGTTGAACCAGTGAATCTGGAGGTCGCACACGGGGGTGTCCAGCGAAGGGGTCACCGAGATGACCTTGAACTTTCCCGCGAAGTCCTTCAGCGTCTTCGGGGCCATCGTCTGGTCGAGCACGAAGAAATCAGGCGCTTTGTCTCCCGGTTGCAGGCCGGGGCCGACGAGCGTCATCGGATTTCCTTTCATTGTGGTTATTCCTCTTCTTTCCATAGCGTATTCACCTCCGAAATGGTTTCTATTGCTATTCTATCACAAGAACAGGGTGGAAGGGAATATACCCTCCCACCCTGTGTGTTGCACATAGGTGAAACTGAATTTTCGACTCTCTACAGCTCTTTGCTCCACTTTCCGGAGCGCATGACGCCGATGAGCAGCACCGGGACGATGAGCAGCGGGAAGGAGAGCACGCCGAGATAACCGTACCCCTTTGCGATCAGCGGGATGAGGCCGAAGAGCGCGACGCCCCATGTGATGAGGACGTAGATCAGAGAGGCGACGACGTTCACTTTTCTGTCCCCCGCCGCGGTGGAGCCCTTCATCTTCCCCCAGAGTCCGACGATGCGCCGCGCGCCGCCGAAGATGAGGCTGACGCCGGTGGAGATCACGGCGAGGAAGATGAGCAGCGAGACGATGGCCGTGCCGACGGCGCCCCCGCCCCCGTGGGCGGCCACGTAGAGCACGGGCACCTTCTCGGTGAGGATGGCGGGGTAGTGGAGCAGGATGCCTGCGGTGGCGAGCCAGAGCATTCCCGCGTTGACGATGAAGCCCCAGACGGAAGCCTTCTTCGCGTCTTCGCGGCTTTTCAGTGCGTCGGCCACGGCGATGTAGGCTCCCATCGCGCACGTCTGGAAGCCGGCGTATTTCAGCGAAGCCCAGAGCGCGTCGAGGAAGCTCGAAGGCGCGGGAGCTTCCCGGAGGATGGCGAGCAGCTTCGGGAAGTTGACGATCAGGTTGCCCACGTAGATGACCAGCATACCGGCGATGATGACCACCGCCATCGTGGAGGCGGCCTTTCTGACGAGGTCAGCGCCGAAGATGGTGAGGAAGAAGATACAGACGGCGACGATCACGGTGTTCGTGACATACGGAGTCCCGAGGATCTGCTGCATCACCGTGCCGCCCGTGGCGAAGGCCACCGCGGAGGCGATGAGAAGGATGAGGATGTACATAGCCTCGTATGCGTTGGAAAAGACCGCCTCGAAGGGTTTGAAGTACTTGTTGCCCCACTCGCGGTAGTCGAAGGTGCAGTACACCGCCGCGAAGGTCCACGCATAGTACAGCACCGCGGTAACGATGGCTATGGAGAGAACCGGCAGGAAGACGGCGTACCATCCGTAGGAAACGAAAAACTGCAGAACCTGCACGCCGCTGGCGAAACCGCCTCCGAAGTGCGTGGTGAACCAGACGAAGGCCACTGCGAGAATGCCGAACCTGTTCTTGTCGATCATAATCTCTTCTCCTCTCGTGTTTCCGGTATGTGTGCCGCGTACGTCAGTTTCCCAGCAGCTTGCCGGGGTTCAGGATGCCCTGCGGGTCGAAGGAACGCTTGATCCCGCGCATGATCTCCAGCTCTTCGTCGGATTTCGAATGGAGGAAGATGGGCATCTTCACGTAGCCGATGCCGTGCTCTCCGCTCCCCACGCCGCCGAGCCGGAGCGCGACGCTGGTCAGGTCGTCGTAGAAGGTCTCCGCGTACTCCGCCCACTCCATAGGCTCCATCGACTCCGGCTTGAAGATGATCGGGTGGAGGTTGCCGTCGGCGATATGCCCCAGGATGCCGACCGCGATGTCGCGTTCCTTCGCCGCCTTGCGTATCTCCTCCACCATCTCCGGGACGGCGGAGAGGGGAACCACCATGTCGCCGCTGAGCGAGCAGTACGGGTCGTAGGCGCGCATGGCCTCGGCGAGGTTCTGTCGGATATTCCATATCGCCGTGGATTCGGTCCGGCTCTCCGCCACGAAGACCTCCAGCGCGCCGTTCTGAAGGCAGAGGGTTCCCACTTTCTCGTAGCCGTCCTCGAGGCGCTCCTCCGAGTCGCCCTCTATCTGGATGAGCAAAAAGGCGTCGGCTTTGTCCTGGTAGGGGAGCGGTGTGTTGACGTGCTTCGTGGTGATGTTCACCGAGATCTTGTCCAGCAGCTCGCAGGAGATGACCGGGATGCCGGTGCGGATGACCTTCGCCACGCTGTCCACCGCCGAGTCAAGATCCGGGAATGCGGCGAGGAGATTCACCGTCCTGCCGGGCTTCGGTTCCAGATTGACGACGACCTTGGTGACGACGCCGAGCGTCCCTTCCGAGCCGATGATGAGCTGCATCAGGCTGTACCCCCACGTGTCCTTTCGGATACGGCCGCCGAGGTTGAGGACGGCGCCGGACGGAACGACGACCTCCAGACCGAGAATGTGGCGGCGCGTGTTGCCGTAGCGGATGACCTTGCCGCCGCCCGCGTTGGTAGCCACGTTCCCGGCGATGAAGCTGGTCTCGGTGCTCATCGGGTAGCCCGCGTAGAGAAATCCGTGTTCGGCGACGGCCTTGCAGAGTTCGTTGGTGACCACGCCCGGCTCGACCACCGCCACGCGGTTGATCGGGTCGATCTCGAGGATGCGGTTCATCTTCTCCATCGAGAGGACGATGCCCCCGCACAGCGGAACCGCGGCCCCGGCGAGTCCGCTCCCCGCGCCCCGCGGCGTGACCGGAACTTTGTACTTGGAGGCAAGCTGCATCACGGCGGAGACGTGTTCCGTGTTCTCGGCCTTCACCACGACGTCGGGCATGGAGGTGAACATGATGCCCGCCTCGTCGGAGGCGTAGCTCTCCAGGGCGTCGGGGTCGCCGGCGACGACGTTCTTCGCGCCCACCGCCGCCTTCAGCTCCGCGAGGATCTCCGGAGTGATCGTGTTGTAGCGCTCGCGCAGAGCGTCCGTGTTGCCGAAGAATGCGCCGCTCATGATTTCAGCCTCCCTATAAGGGCGGGGACGACTTCGAGGACGTCCCCCACGATGGCGAGGTCCGCCACGCGGAAGATGGGGGCCTCGGGGTCGGTGTTGATGGCGATGACCGTGTCCGACGCCGACATCCCCGCGAGGTGCTGCACTGCGCCGGAGATGCCGCAGGCGATGTAGAGCTTCGGCGTGACGGACTTTCCGGAAAGCCCCACCTGCGAGGAGTAGGGGGCCCAGTTCAGATCGACCGCGGTGCGCGACGCGCCGACGGAGCCGTCGAGGAGCCGCGCCAGCTCTTCGAGCATCGCGAAGTTCTTCGCGTTCTTCATCCCCTTGCCGCCCGAGACGATCACTTCGGCGTCCTGCAGCGGCGCGCCGACGTTCTTCTCCGGAAGGAATTCGAGCAGCTTCATTACTGAAGAAAGATCCTGTTTGTCCACGCTCTCGCGGAAGATCTTTCCCGTCCGTGAGCGGTCCATGGGGAGCGGTTTCTTCGAGCGGGGGCGGACGGTGCACATCTGCGGACGCC
>LVBO01000073.1 GCA_001604435.1 Synergistales bacterium Syner_01 | reverse complement strand
GGGCGAAAACCCCGACGCTCTTCATCCACTCCGAGGAGGACCACCGCTGCGAACTCACCCAGGGGCTCCAGATGTTCACGGCGCTGAAGCTCCACGGCGTGGAGACGAACATCTGCGTCTTCAAGGGGGAGAATCACGAGCTCAGCCGGAGCGGACGCCCGCGGCCCCGCCTCACCCGCCTGCGCAAGATGACGGAGTGGTTCGACCGCTTCCTGAGCCGTTAAAAAAAACGAGGAGCCGGGAAGACAGTCTCCCCCGGCTCTTCGTTTTTTGATCATCGAGTGTATTTTCGTTTAATGATCGCTATCATTTCTTGTAATCATACTTCCATTCGCGTTTCTCCAACTCACCCACTAAATCGACCACATAATCGATCACACACTGGAGCATCTTCCGCCCCTTCTCCTCGGTCGCCTTCGTGGAATCGCCCGTCGCACCGGTCGTCGTAATTTCTTTGATATCCCATATAATAGTGGCGAATTCGCTCAATGCGATAACATCCTCGGGCACCTGACTCTTTGCCAATTGAAGGTCGACAAGGTCGGGTCTTACCGCCATCGTAATGGAAGTTTCTCCTTCTCCTCCATGCCCAAGACCGTTCCAGACATCAAAGGTATCCTTCATCCTGGCTCCGGTGATATTCCACCAGGCAGGTATGAAAACAAGAACAGCATCTTTGAAGCGATCTTTGACCTTCCTCGCTGCAATCTCCAACGCAGGGATATTTCCATCGTGCCCGTTCAAAATAATAATATGCCGAATACCGTTCTCTATGAGGCTCGTAAAAACATCCTCGGCGATCGCGATCGTTGTTTCGAAACGAAGCGTAATCGAGAGCGGATACTGATTATAATGAATCGACGTCCCGAACGGAACTCCCGGGACTACTACGGTCTTAGAAAGTCTTCCGGCAGCTTGCTTCGCGATCTCGGTCGGCACAAAGAGATCGGGACCGAGAGGCAAATGCCAGCCGTGGCTCTCGCAACTCCCAAAAACGGTAATGGCGCTGTCGATCTTTCCGCCTTCGATCATATCCCGCAATTCCCGTGCGGAAAACTCGTTCAGAAAAACCTTTTTCAAAACTGTTCCCTCCTTGTACTATAGAGTTATGCCTTTCTCCCTGTACAAATCGACGTCATAAACGTAGTCGGAGGTTCGCTTGTAGATTGCAACATAGAGAACGATCGTGATCAACAGAGCGAAGAGCCCCGAAGGAAGACCGTAAGGCAGAGGCATTACGTATTGGAAGAAGAGCCCCAGCGCCCCTCCTATCACAAAAGCAAGAATCCCCGTCGTTCTGTAGTCGGGTTCGCTGTCGAGATTCTCCGTGATGTACTGTCTTCTCTTGACAAAATAGTAATCAGCGATCAGCGGTCCCGCCAAAGGAGGCGCAGCGGCTCCAAGCACTGTGATGAAGTCCGCGAAGAATATTTGATAAAAAGCCAGCGACCCCAGGATTGTTCCGATAATACCGGCCCACAGGACAAGTTTTTTTCTGTCTATCAACTTCCCGTAAGAAGAAAATATCGGGCCAGTATAAAGAGAATTGCAGTATAACTCCGCATTATTAGTGGTCCATAGAGAGGCTGTCCACGCAAGAGCGCCGACCAAAGCGAAAAGAAGGCTCTTGTCGAGCATCCACTCCACATAATTAAACTGGCCGACCGACACGGCGCCGATATATCCGACGACATTCAAAAGAGGATTCGTGAAAATAAAGCATGCCGCCGCCCCGGCGAACACAGCCGCGATATTTTTGTTGAAGCGGAAGAGATCGACACCCATGACCGCCCCGGCGATCCAGCTTCCGACAACGACGGTGATAGCGCTCCCCAAGCCCAAACCACCGATGGCGTTGGCTTCGGTCCAGAAGGCGTCGATTCCGCCGCCCTCGTTAAGCATTCCTATTCCCACCAAAATGGCGATTATTAAGATGATCGGGGCTACTGGAATCGCGATCGCTTCGATAGCCTTGATACCGTAATAGGCGGTCACTGTAAAAACAATACCGGAAATCATACAGGCGAGAAAGATCTCGAGCGTTATCGCCGGGATGCCGCTGTACCCTATCGTCGCAGGGTCGAATACAACTGTGCCGGAGGGATTCCCTATGAACGACCCCCAAATCTGCCCCACCATTCCCGTGATGCTCGCGAACCACCCCAATGTCAGCAAAGCCATTACGACCATCGGGATATTGACGCCTTTTTTTCCGTAGGAATAACGACTAACGAGCGCGAGACTCATGCCGGTTTTCTGCGCCATTACACCTAAAAGAGAGGTGAGGACGAAGAGGGACCCCATTCCAAGGAAAATTGCCCACATGGCCGTCTCGGGAGGTACGCCCGGCTGACCTCCGAACCCCGCAAGCACACCTCCAACGAAGAGTCCCGTCACCACATAACCAAAACCGACCCAGACAAGGATCTGCTTCCATGTGGGACGTCGCTCGGAAAGTGGTACGGGTGACAACATTCGTTCACTGTCTTGCTCGATGAGTTTCCGATCTTGTGTCGGCATTATCGGCAGCCCTCCATTAACTATGATAAAAAAAATTAAAATATAGCGTCTTTCCTAATTGCTGTTGAATGATACCACTTATTTTTAATTTCCACAATGAAGAGCTTCGAAAAAGACACCCCTTCCCGCCAAGTCGGGCACGGAGTCTTCGTTCCTCTGGAAGCAAGGTGATGAGACATTGAAAAGAGAAACGCACGGGTATAATTTTTTCGCTACTTGAGCACCATCTTCTTCTCGCCCGCCTGGTAGACGGCGGACAGTCCCGCGTACGTCTCCTTGATCCCGGCGATTCTGGCTTTGGCCTTCACCGGATCTTCCAGCCCCTCCGCCATGTCCATCAGCGACCGGCTACTGTAGTAGATGTTCTCCTTCGTCGGCGCGGCGCAGCCGAAGACCTCGCGGAGCATCCGCAGATCATGGGGGATGTTGAAATCGTCCTGCGTCTGCTCGTAGCCGAAGAAGTAGTAGATGTCCTTGAATCCTGCCCACGACAGCGCCGAAATGCACATCGAGCACGGTTCGTGGGTCGAGAGGAAGAGGCACTCCGACGGATCCGGATGGCCCTGCAGCTCGTAGAAGAGCTTGATGGTGTACACCTCTCCGTGC
Source organism: Synergistales bacterium Syner_01 (assembly GCA_001604435.1). Lineage (GTDB taxonomy): Bacteria > Synergistota > Synergistia > Synergistales > Aminobacteriaceae > JAAYLU01. Next base: position 1,383 of record LVBO01000073.1, on the reverse strand, counting down.
CACAGCGGAGAGAAGGCTTCGTGGTTCGTTCCCGCAACCACCAGAGAGAGATCGTCCCTCCGCAGCACCGCCGCGCCGAACACCTTGCAGCCGATGCTCACCCCCCGCGCCGTCAACGGGACGATATCCCCTTCTATGACGTCGAGCATACGATGAAACAGTTTCTCCTTCTCCACAAAACCAGCTCCCTTCAAAGAGTGTCGGAACGCATGCGCGGAATCGGGCGCACAGTCATTCGCCGCGCTCCGCTACAATCATCGTTGCCGCCCGGATGACATCCTCCTGGTACGAGTCCTCCTCCACGGGCCTCCACGAGGCCCACTCGGGCAGGACGATTCACTGATCCACCATACCGAACGTATCCAGAGTATAGTCGTACATATCCTGAACACGATACTCGCTTCCATCCTGCCGTATGTTCCACTGCTGAATCTCGACCAGGTTCTGCGATTCGATCACCAGATGCACATAGGTTTCGAGCACCTGCTCCGCGCCCGGAACACAGTCCTCCACCAGGCGGGTTCTGTCCGCATATACGGAATAGGAAACCCCGTCGCGTTCGACGACATACCGCAGATCTCCCTTCCACGCCGCAGGAACCTGTCCCGCGAACGCGCTTCCAATCATCGCACCCCAAAGAGCGGCTACGGCAATCCATACACGTTTTCTCATCGCTCCCACCTCCGTTTATTCGAAAGGGCTCGAATTCTTTTCTCTTTGTTCATTGTAGCAGTTGACAGGGAGAAAAAGACAGGGGATTATTGCGGAGAGAGAAAAAAGAGAGAGGTGGAACGCATGACTGTGAAATATTTACGGGTTGTCAATAGAGACCGCTGCATCGGCTGTTTCAGCTGTATGTACGCATGCAGCCGCATGGTGAAGAACGCCGCGGGCAGCGGCAAGGCGGCGCTGAGGGTCAAGGCCTACACCGGCGTGGAGGGGGCATTCTCAATCCGCGTCTGCGCACGGTGCGAGGAGCCCGACTGCGCCGCGGCCTGTCCGACGGGAGCCCTGACGAAGGCCCCCGGCGGCGGAGTACGCCTGAAAAAAGAGCTCTGCATCTCCTGCATGGCGTGCGTCAAAGCATGCGCGATCGGCGCCCTTCAGTGGGACGAGGAGGAGAAACGCCCGCTCCCCTGCATTCACTGCGGTCAGTGCGCCAAATACTGCCCCAACAACGTCCTTGCGCTCTGCGAAAGAGAAGAGGAGTGTGATCGGAGATGAACGGCGCCATCATGCACGTCGATCTGACGACGGGAACGCACCGACTGCTCGACGACCCGGAACTCTTCGGAGAGTTTCTGGGAGGAACCGCAGTCGCCACGGAGCTGCTCTTCCGTCACGGCGACCCGCAGGGCGACCCGCTCGCCCCCGAGAGCCCGG
>LVBO01000566.1 GCA_001604435.1 Synergistales bacterium Syner_01 | reverse complement strand
CGCTCCGGATCCCACCGGCGAAGGCGGCGTTGCGGGAGCTCAGCAGTTCATCCTTGAAGATGCTCCGCGCCAGATCGAAAAGTACGGCCCAGATACGGCGTTCTTCAGCACGAACTGCTCGATGCAGGAACCACTTATCAAGTCCGTCGTCAAGGGAAAAGCCATTTATCCCGAGCAGTGCTGCCCCAGCCCCTTCCACGCGCTTCCGAACGCCCTCGGCCTGAAGGTCGAGAACAAGGGAGACGTTCCCTACATCCTCAATGCCATCGAGGAGAAGGTAAAGGAGCTTGAAATGGAAGGCCGCATCGCTACGTGGACCGCTCCCATCACGATGAACTTCATCCGCGCCGGCGTCGATTATGCATGGAAATTCGCCAATGGTGAGATTAAGTCGAAACAGAACCTTGTTGCGGCAACCCAGGCGCTTTTCAAGGCGGCAGGAAACATTCGCGTTCGCCAGTTCGACGAAGAGAAGGCCCAGAATTTCCTGATGGTGGTCGGCGAATCGATCATCTTCGGAAAGTAATTCTCGAGGCAACGTATTGTTCTGCGAAGACAGGGCTTGCTCCGGCGGCCCTGTCTTTTAATGAGAGGAGGTCGGTTCCTTGACCGCTACAGCGCGTCTTGAAATGCGGAACATCGGCAAGGAGTACTATGGCAACAGGGTCTTGAAGGGAGTCTCCTTCACCCTTGGCACTGGAAAGGTTCTTTCCCTCGTAGGAGAGAACGGCGCAGGAAAATCAACCCTGATGAACATCCTTTTCGGAATGCCTGTGATCTACGCTACCGGAGGATTCGACGGAGAGATTTGGCTCGATGGAGAAAAAGTCGTCATCAAATCTCCGGAAGAAGCCATGAAGTTCGGTATCGGCATGGTCCATCAGGAATTTATGCTTCTTCCCGGTTTTTCCATCACTGAAAACATCAAACTCAACCGCGAAACTACAAAATCAAGTTTTTTAAGCCGGCTTTTCGGGAAACCAATGAAATGGCTTGACATGCCCGCAATGAAACAGGATGCCAGAGAATCGATGGACGCTATCGGCCTCGGTATCGACGAGATGCTGCCTGTAAAGGGGCTTCCCGTCGGTCATATGCAGTTCGTGGAAATCGCGCGCGAACTCGATAAGAAAAACATCCGACTCCTCGTTCTCGACGAGCCGACGGCGGTGCTCACCGAGAACGATGCGGAGAAGCTTCTGGAAGCCATGCGCATTCTGACGGAGAAGGGCATTTCAATCCTTTTCATCAGCCATCGTCTTGACGAAGTGATGAAGGCGTCCGACAAGATCGTCGTCCTTAGAGACGGAGAGCAGATCGCGGAGACGACGCCGTCGGAAACAACCATCGAAAAGCTCGCGGAGTTGATGGTCGGGCGGAGGATCGAGAGCGGCGAGATGCGTGGGCGTCCGGTATCATCCATAAAAGACGAATACATCCTGCAAATAAAGGATCTTCACGTCGCAATGCCGGGAGAATCTGTTAAGGGCGTCACACTCGATGTCAAGCAGGGAGAAATTCTGGGAATCGGAGGCCTCGCAGGCCAGGGGAAAATCGGCATACCCAACGGCATCATGGGGCTTTTCCCCTCTAGCGGCGAGGTTGAAAAAAACGGCCGTCCTGTCCGCCTGAACGACGCCCGTTTTGCCTTGGACAACGGAATGGCGTTCGTATCCGAAGATCGGCGCGGCACAGGTCTGTTGCTTGACGACTCTATAGAATTCAACATCGTCGCGACCGCAACACAAATCCAAGGGAAGTATATGACGCGGGGAAAAATATCCATCCTCGACTCCAAGGAAATGAACACCTATGCTCAGCAGATGATCAAGGATCTCGATATCCGCTGCACCGGTCCTAATCAGCTGACGCGACGCCTTTCGGGCGGGAATCAGCAGAAGGTCTGCATTGCTCGCGCCATCACGCTTGCACCGAACCTCCTTTTCGTCTCCGAACCGACGCGAGGTATCGACATCGGCGCCAAGAAACTCATCCTCGATCATCTTGTCACACTGAACAGGGAAAAAGGGCTCACAATAATCATGACCTCCTCCGAGCTGGCGGAGCTCCGCTCCATATGCGACCGGATCGCGATCGTCTATCAGGGAAAGCTGGAAGGGATTCTTCTTCCGACGGACAGCGACCGTGACTTCGGGCTTATGATGGCCGGAGAGTATCACAAGCTCCATGAAAAGGAGGCTGTATGATATGGGGAACGGTCTTTTGAACAGAGTCGGGATACCCCGACTCATCATCTCCCTTTTCCTCGCTTTTCTTGTGGCGTCGGCCTTCAGTTACGGCCTTCC
>LVBO01000565.1 GCA_001604435.1 Synergistales bacterium Syner_01 | reverse complement strand
GCGGAGGTCGTGAAGCTGATGCGCCTTCGTCCCGGGATCGAGGAGGAACTCTACGGAATCTCCGGACAGACCTTCTCGCTGAACGCGCTCCCCAGGCTGCTCTGGGTGAAGGAGAACCTTCCGGACGTCTACGAGTCGGCCCGCGCCGTGAACATGCTGAACGACTGGATCGCCTACAAGCTTTCGGGCATCCTGACGGCGGAACCCTCCAACGGCTGCACCAGCGGCATCTTCGACATCGCCGCCAGGAAGTGGAAACCGGAGATCGCCGCGTCGTGCGGTCTGCGGACGGACATCTACCCCGCGGTAACGGAGAGCGCCGAGGTCATCGGCAGGGTGAGCGCGGAGTGCGCGGCGCGTACGGGCTTGAGCGCGGAGACGCTCGTCGTCTCGGGCGGCGGCGACGCGCAGCTCGGGTGCGTCGGAGTGGGCGCCGTGGCGGACGGACAGGCCGCGGTGCTCGGCGGGAGCTTCTGGCAGTACGAGTTCAACACGTCCGTACCGGTGATGGACCCGAAGTGCCGCGTGCGGGTGAACTGCCACGCCGTGCCGGGCGTCTTCCAGTACGAGGCCATCGCCTTCTTCCCCGGCCTGGTCATGCGCTGGTTCCGCGACGCCTTCTGCTTCGAAGAGAAACGCGTGGAGGCCGAAGGAGGCCCCGACGCCTACATGCAGCTCGCCGAGGGCGCCTCGAAGATCCCCGCCGGGTCGCACGGGATGATGTGCGCCTTCTCCGACGTCATGAACTACATCGCGTGGAAGCACGCGGCCCCCACCTTCTCCAACTTCTCCCTCGACCCTGCGAAATTCAACAAGTACACCTTCTTCCGCTCCCTGATGGAGAACGCGGCGCTCGTGACGCGCGGCCATCTGCGGCTTGTGGAGGAGGTTACGGGAAGGCGTCCGGACGGAATCGTCTTCGCGAACGGCGCGTCGAAGAGCCCCGTCTGGTCGCGGATCATGGCCGACGTCCTCGGGCTCCCCGTGCGGGTCCCCGAGGTGAAGGAGGCGAGCGCGCTGGGCGCGGCGCTCTGCGCGGGCGTGGCCGCGGGCGTGTATGAAAATATGGAGGACGCCGTCCGCCGGACGGTCCGGTGGGACGCATCCTACGAGCCGAGGCCGGAAAACCGGAAGGTGTACGACGATCTGTACGACAAATGGCGCGCGCTGTACGGCGCGCAGTTGAAACTTGCCGACGAGGGCGTGACCGCGCACATGTGGCGGGCGCCCGGCGTCTGAATGGAGGATACGAGCAATGTTCAAGGTTAACGAGAGCGAATTCGAGTACCGGTTCGGCGACAGCGGTCCCAAGTACATGATGAGAGGCCCCCGCATGAACTTCGGCGTGGTGGTGCTCCAGGCGGGGCAGGACTTCCGCGATCATCTGCACAACGTCATGGAGGAGAACTTCTTCATCCTCGAAGGGGAGCTGGAGTTCCGCGTGGCCGACCAAGTGATGACGGCCAAAGCGGGCGACCTGGTGCACGTCGAACCGGGCGAGGCCCACTATCTGCGGAACGCCTCGGACGCGCCCGCGAAGGCGGTCTTCTGCCTCGCGCCGTTCCAGGAGAAGGACAAAGTCGATCTCTGATTCTCGGGAGCAGGCGGCCGTCTCCTTTCGGGAGCTCGCCGCGCGGCACGGGCCTTGCCTTGAAGGATGCTCGGGTGCAACGCCCTTTTTCGCAAGCCGGCGGTTCGGGAGAGGACGGTTTCTCTTCCGGCGGCGCTGTCCGGCGATGCGGCGAAACGCAATAGAATCTGCGGGGTGATCGTATGGTGGAACAGAACGGGCCCGCCCCCCTCGTCGAAGTGGAGGGGATGGTCAAGTCCTTCGGGGAGAACGCCGTGCTGCGCGACGTCTCCCTGGCGCTCCGGCGTTCGGACGTGATGGCGGTGGTCGGCGGAAACGGCGCCGGAAAGAGCACGCTGATGAAGATCC
>LVBO01000564.1 GCA_001604435.1 Synergistales bacterium Syner_01 | reverse complement strand
ATTACCTCCAACGCCAACGGGGTAATAATGAGAGGGCAAGAGAACGATTCCGATATGAGGAAAGCCTTCGACCAAGCGCTCAAAAACCTAGAACGCCAGATCAAACGCCACAAGAGCTATTTAAAGGACAGAGCGCAGCTGAAAACGCACGACATTTCATTCGAGATTCCTGTCGTGGAACCTGAGCTCCCTATTCCTCCCGAAGAGGAAATCGTAAAGGTGAAGCGCTTCCCTCTGCGCCCCATGAGTGCAAAAGAAGCGACGATGCAGATGGACCTTCTGGGACACGAGTTCTTCCTGTTCAAGAACGCCGAATCCGGGATAGTCAACGTTGTGTACAAGCGGAAGGACGGCGGGTACGGCCTTCTCGAACCTTCGGAGTGATTTTCCGTCGCAGCGGGCGGCCCTTGCGCAGGGCATAGGATCGTCAACTATCGATCCTTACCGGAGAATGTTCGCATTGCTCCGGAATTTATCCCGCTTGAACGGGTAGGACAGTTTTTTCCCCGTTCGTAACCGTCGATGCGAAAAGGACCCGAAAGGGTCCTTTTTTTCTTGAAAAGAGGAACGGCATGCATGAACTCTCTCTTGCCGATGCGATCGTATCGGCCCTTTCAAAGATGTGCGAGGACGAAGCATGGGGGAAGGTGAAAAAAGTTCGCCTTCGGGTCGGCGCTCTTCGTCAGGTTTTTCCCGAAATGCTCGAGTTCGCATTCGGAACCGTGGCCAAGGATACGCCTCTTTCCGGGGCGCTCCTCGAAATCGAGGAAATCCCTCTGGAATGGAGATGCCTTGAATGCGGAAATCGCTGGCGGGAGGATTCCGGGGTCTGTCCTTCGTGCGGCTCTTTTAAAAGAGAGACGCTCGCGGGGATGGAACTGGAAATTCATTCGGTGGAGGTCGAAGAAAGATGAACAAAATAGTAACGCTGCAACAGTCCGTAATGGCTGAAGATGAGAAATTCGCCGTCGCGATCAGGGACAGAAATGCCCGAATGGGCCTTCTGATGGTGAACATCATCGGTTCTCCCGGCTGCGGGAAGACCACTTTGCTGGAAAAAACAGCGCTTCAGGCCGGCCTCTCGATGGCGGTAATCGAAGGCGATCTGGCAACCGACCGCGATGCGGAACGATTGGCTCGCCTCGGAGTACCCGTCGTACAGATCAACACAAAAGGCGGATGCCACCTTGAAGCCAACGTAGTTGAAAAAGCGATGGAATCGCTTCCGCTGAATACGTTGGACGTTCTTTTCATCGAGAACGTCGGCAACCTCGTCTGCCCGGCGGAGTTCGATCTCGGGGAGGATTTCAAGGTTGCGGTACTCAGCGCTCCGGAAGGGGCCGATAAACCGTTGAAATACCCGTATCTTTTCACTTCCGCTACAGCGGTGCTCCTGACCAAAACCGATCTGCTCCCTCATCTTTCTTTCGACATGGAGATGTTTGCGGAAGATACGAAGAAACTCAATCCTGCCGCGCCCGTGTTTCAAATCGATTCTCTTTCGGGCGCCGGCGTCGATCAGTGGGTCGGCTTTATCAAGCTGAAAGCCAAGGAGAAGAAAGCGAATGTTCGATGAACAGCGGCAAAACAGCGTATCAGAGATAGAAAACACCGGACAGGAGCTTCTGGAAAAGCTGAATCCCCGTCAGCGCGAGGCGGTGGCGTACTGTGACGGCCCGCTTCTTGTGCTCGCCGGGGCGGGGAGCGGAAAAACACGGGTCCTCACGCACAAGATAGCATACCTCATCGCTGCCGGAGCCGCCAAGCCCTGGGACTTTCTTGCCGTTACCTTTACGAACAAGGCCGCTAACGAGATGAAAGACCGCGTTCGCTCTCTCGTGGGGGATGGGGGCGGCGATATGCAGGTGTGTACATTTCACTCCTTCGGTTTGCGTTTCCTTTTCCGGAACAGGTCTCATCTTCCTTCCGTCGGTCTTCGCGAAGGGTTCGCCATCTTCGACCGGGGAGACAGCCGCTCCTTGGTGAAGGAGATTATAGAAACTTTCAATCTTGATCCGAAGCAGTTCGAAGCCCCCGCGCTGCTCGATAGAATTTCGACGGTGAAGAACGACTGCCGTCCCGCTTCATCGGGGAAATCGCCACTTTTAGAAGGAGTCTACGGCGACATTTTTTCCGCGTACAACGAAGCGCTCCGACGTCAGAATGCGATCGACTTCGACGACCTTCTTTTACTTCCTTTACAGCTTCTTTCGGGAGACGAGGAGTTGCGTGCACGAGAACAGTCGAGGCTATCCTGGATATTGGTGGACGAATACCAGGACGTGAACCGCCCTCAGTATCTTCTTTTACGAAAGCTTGTCGGCGACCGAAACAAAATAATGGTGGTCGGAGATCCTGATCAGTCGATCTACGGGTGGCGCGGCGCCGATATGGGAATGATCCTGAACTTCGAGAAGGATTTTCCGTCTGCGAAGGTTGTGGTTCTTGATCAGAATTACCGCTCCTCGGGAAATATCCTCGGCGGAGCCAACGCGCTCATCGAGGGAAACTCGGCCCGGCGAAAGAAAGATCTCTGGACCGCGCGAAATATGGGCGAAAAAATATACACTATGCTGGGGAAGAGCGAATACGAAGAGGCGGATTTTCTCGTCTCCGAGATACATCGCCTCCACGACCGGGAGGGGTACGGTTTCGGGGATATCGCAGTCCTCTACAGGATCAACGCTATGAGCCGCGTGTACGAGCAGAAATTCCTTGAAAACCGGCTTCCTTACAGAGTCGTGCGGGGAACCGCCTTCTACGAACGGAAAGAGGTCAAGGATGTTCTTTCGTTTCTGCGCGCCGCCGTAAACCCTTTCGACCGCGTTTCGCTCTCCCGTATCGCGAACATCCCCGCCCGCGGTCTCGGAAAAAAATCGCTCGAAAAGGTCTTCGAGTTTATCGACTCGT